>JAAZMQ010000223.1 GCA_012798745.1 Bacteroidales bacterium | reverse complement strand
CCGTTCAAATTGGTGGTGGTGGTGTTTAACGTTCCAATGCCGGCTTTTGCATTAATGACACCATATTTGAAATATAAATCGTAGGTGATTTTTTCCCCGCTCTGAAAGGCTAAATTTTCTCTTTCGCATTGAGCAAAAATACTTTGTGCGAAAAAAGCAAATATCAAAAAAGGGGAAATGAATATTAATCTTTGATCCATTATTTTGTTTTTTAAAGTTGTTCTTATGACTTATGTTTTTTTCTTTCCTTAGAAAGGACTCTGCTGAAAGGGATTTGTACTTCTGCTCGAAGAAGTACTTCTACGCTCTGCATCAGGATTTCTTCGTTTCTTTTCTTCCGGTTTATTCTTTGTTATTTCCAACGGTTTTTGTCGGGTAATGGGTACTTCGTGTACATTCCACGATTCTTCGTGGTCGGTGTAGGCTCTAATCTCGTAATATCTTGAATAGTAATATACTTCTTCCGGTTGTCGTTTCTCTTCATAGTTTCCTGTCGTCCACATACCATCCCTGTTATCGTCGATAAATAATCGGGCATAATATGTTCCGGGGTGTAAATCCTGAAATTTAGCCTCATTGTTTTTGACCAGCGTTTTTCGAATAGGTTTATCGGATTTATCCAATAGCTCTACGTATACGTCTTTATTTTCAGGTAATCCGTACATTACGATCAACAAGTTTCCATATTGTTCCAATGATTTTACGGTAAAGTTTTGATCTATTTTGTTATTCCATAAACCATAATAACTTCTGAAAGCGGCAGAGTCTACCATGAACCGGTATTTTCCGCCCGGTTCCCATCGGGGACCGAGTTCGTATTTTCTTATGTTGAGGGTATCTTTTATTATTCGGTAATTGACCGGCTCAAAAACGGAGTCTTTTTCGATGAATAGTTTAATGTATGCTGAATCGAAATTAATGATGGGTTGTTCAAATTCGAGTCGTATGGGTTGATAAATTTCGTGATTACTTTGGATATTGTGTTGCAGACCCAAAAATCGAATGATTTGTTCCTCTTTTTCCTTTTCCTTTGAGGAAGTTGATCTTTTTTCTCTGGGTGCCCTGTAAGTAAAACGGATGGTGTCTGTATAAAGAAAATTGCGATTCGCCGAGTCGGTCCGTACGTAATTGATCTCCATTCTGATGGAATCGGTTTTATAGATTAACGAGTCGGTAATCCAAAGGGCAATGGTATCGTTATACTGATTGGTTTCTTTAAGATACCAGTCGTTGTTTTCCACCGGTGGGTTGAGCAGCCGGAAAGTGGGGGGTGTGGTTGGTGCTGCAAAGTAGAGTATCAATTTATAAGGCTCGGGGCGTTCGTGTTTTTGTAAATATTGTCGTTGAAAATCGCTTAAGAACGAGCGAAGTAAAATATCGTCAGGCATAAAACGAGTATAGTGAATCGTTTTTATCGTGTCGATTTTCGTACTGTCGTCTTTATTGAAAATGGTGTCTTGACGTACAGCCGATACAGTTGATGGGCTGATTATAGAGTCCAAGAAAGCGATGGTTTCCTGAGGATTATCGTATTTGTAATCGCGATTAAGGTCGTTAAGTGCGTAGATTTTATATTTCCCGGGGGCCATTCCCTTTATAGTGAAGTTCCCGCGTGAATCGGTTCTTGAAATACGTTCAAAGGGGAGTTTTGTGAATGCAGAGTCGTGAAGATTGGAATGAATACCCACATAAATACCTTGTTCCGGTTCGAGATTCTCTGCTGCAAGCACTTTACCGGAAACGGCTAACGTATCGAGAGTGTCACCGGTAGAGAAAGAGATGGAAAAATTTTCCAACGGGTTCCCTTCGTTGTTGTCCACAATGGCATCGGTAAAATCGATGGTATAAGTAGTATTAGGTAGCAATTCGTCTTCCAATTTCACAACAGCTTTTCTGCCGATAGCTTGAATGATGGGGAAACTTTTTTGTGGAGGGGTAATGATGACTTTCTCCATCGGTTTTTCGATTTTGATGTTTTCGTCAAATTCAATCGCGATGGTTTTCGTTGTTACGTTCAACGCATTGAAATCCGGTGTACTCTTTTTTACTACCGGTGGGGTAATGTCGTAATCGCCACCACTCGGAGAAGCTATATTGGCACACGAGTGAAGAATAGCGAGCGTTAAAGCAATCAAAAAGAAAGCGCACAGAAATGATAAAAGTTTATGTTGCATTTTTATCGGTTGCCAAAAATGTTCATTAATTACCACAAAAATACAATGTTTATGAGAGTTTTAAGAACCTGAAATCTGAAAAAATAGTAAAAAACACTTTTATTGCGATAGGATGGCATGCCCAATTCGGCAAAACAGGCATTTTCGCCGGTCGCAATATACTTTTCGTAATTGAATGAGTGCCTGAGTATCAAATGCGTTTTGAGGAATTATTCCTGCCGATTTGAAATCCCGTATAATCCTATTTTGCTCGGGTTTTACCGATTCTAAAATCCGGATAGCTCGATCACAATATTTTTCCATATCGTTTTTCTTCCCGTAAGCAAAAAGAAGGGGGGCAACGGTATTGATGAGAATAATATCCAACGAATTATTTCCGAGATATTTGGGAGTTTTTCTCGATTTTTTGCCGAATGTATAATGCGTTTGCCAATATTCCGACGTATTCACACGAAAGAGCAAACGAATTTGCTCGTAATCGTCTGTTTCAAGAACGGTTGAAAATAATCTTCCCGAGTGTTGTACCACGGCTGCCAATTCAGCAATACGCAGTTGCGGAAATCCATGTGGACGAGTACGCAACGATTTGAATAATACATTGTTGAGACTTTCGAGGGTGAATTTCTTTCTTAAAAAGTCGTATTCTTTTCGGAGAAAAATATAATAGTCATCGGTAATGGTTTCGTCCTCCAACATACCGGCTTGTCCAAAGAATAGGGCTTCTACTTGAAACAGGTTGTCGGCATGTTTGAGAATATAATTATAGGGAAGGCTCAGAGCCAATCGTTCAAATTCATCGGAATTCAGCCCGAAACCAAAATTTCGAGACAACAACACATAAAATGTTTCGTCCCATGAATTATTGAATCGGTCTAAATGTTGAAAGATGTCGTTGGTTTTTCGTTCCAGACGTTCTATAGCCAAGGCGTCCAACCATGATCGCATCTGTCCATTCGAAATCGCATGCAGCGACGGAAGGCAGGGTACATTTACATTGCTGAAAAGAAGAAATTCGGCATTATCCCGTAGCTTTTGTGAAACAGCGATACGTAGTTGGGGAATTTTTTGCCCCTTTTCGTTATAAATTTCTTCGTTAACGTTTTCCACCACGTGCAGAATAACGGAATTATATGCTTTATCAATATGATGTCGGTGTTTTTTCCATTCGCCGGAGGTACGATGAATTTCAATGTTTCCTGCCCATAATTTGTCGCCGATTTTGATCTTTGCATTGAAAAAATCCGGGCCGGCATCGCTATTCGAGATTCCCGGATCAATTACTTCCACCCGTTCGCCTTCGGTGGTGTGTAAATCTGCGTAAGGATACAACCTGAATTTCCAGATGTAATGCAACAATTCTTCTTTATTTATCATCGATGCCGGTGTTTACGAGTTCAAATTTAGAATTATTTTATGGCATTACAAAAAAGCCGTGATATTTTACTTTATAAGTATGAGGCTGTTTCGGTTTTTTTTCATATTTTTGTCTGGGGAATTGCAAAAATAATCATCAATATAAAAATTACAAAATATGAAGAAAGTTGTTTTAGTTCGTCACGGCGAAAGTGTGTGGAATAAAGAAAACCGTTTTACGGGTTGGACTGACGTGGACCTTTCTGAGAAAGGGATGCAAGAAGCACACGATGCAGGCAAGCTGTTGCGTGAAGAGGGCTATTTTTTTGAAAAAGCGTATACTTCGTATCTGAAGAGAGCCATCAAAACGTTGAATATCATCCTTGATGTTATGGATCTGGATTGGATACCGGTTGATAAGACTTGGCGCTTGAACGAAAAACATTACGGGGCATTGCAAGGATTGAACAAAGCCGAGATGGCTGCAAAGTATGGTGAGGAACAGGTGCATATCTGGCGCAGGAGTTACGATGTTGCTCCCCCACCGTTATTGAAGGACGATCCCCGTTCACCTTTTATGGATAGACGTTACAAAAGGGTTGACGAAAAAGATCTTCCCTTGACCGAATCACTGAAGGATACGGTAAACCGCATTCTTCCTTATTGGAACGAGGTGATTTTACCCAGTTTACGCGATTATAACGAGATTATTGTGGCTGCTCATGGAAACAGTTTACGTGGTATTGTGAAGCATCTAAAAAATATTTCGGATGAAGATATTCCCCAATTGAATTTGCCGACAGGAATACCCTATGTGTTTGAATTTGACGATGACCTAAAGGTGGTAAAAGATTATTTTCTTGGCGATCCTGAAGTCATCAAAAAGCTGATGGAAGCGGTTGCTAATCAAGGGAAAGCAAAATAATATTTTATACTGAAAATAAAATCCTATTTTTATCCTGTCAGTTCCTTACTGAACGACAGGATTTTTTTCTGCGATCTACAATATTGCGAGCAATAGGAGTAATAAAAAAACAGAGAGGAAACGGATTTCACTCTCTGTCTCAATTTTTGCAATGAGCGGAAAACGGGACTCGAACCCGCGACCCTAACCTTGGCAAGGTTATGCTCTACCAACTGAGCTATTTCCGCAAAAGTTTTATTTTGAAACCTCCCTCGATTTCTTACTTACACAAGGTGTTGTCTCGTTTTTTACTTGATGAACTTGGTATCGAGTAATTTTTCGCACATCACCCTTCAATTTGAGAGTGCAAATGTAAGCATGTTTATTGATTTTTCAAAAGAAATGCTCGATTTTTTTCAATTGTAGATGTTGTCCATACAGTTTAATTTTACTTTCGAGAACGATAAATTGTTCAATGCTTTCAAATACGTCATGACCTCTACGACCGGTTGGGCCGGATACTTTGTTGGCATAATGTTTATCAAATCGATTACCATATAGATATACGTATTTTTAAATGCACAACAGGTTATAAAAACATTAAAACATTATTTATGAAAAAGAAAAAGATTATAAGTATAGGAATAATCCTCTTTTGCTGCAGCATTAGATGCGTATTTTCCCAATCATTATGGCATATAGCTAAGGGAAATAAAGAGATTCTGGTAGTTACTACCCTCTTTACGGCACATGACATACGCAATTATTTGTCGAATCTGGCAGAATTGGAAAATGCCGTAAAATGGTGTAAACAAACAGGCATTACTAAAGTGTACCTTGAGTCTTTTCGTGACGGATATCAGGTTGATCGTCAGGTATTAGAAAACGCTAAAAAGCGTTTTTTATCGGAAGGATTCGAGGTGTGGGGTTGTGTTACGACTACACGTCATGGGAAAAGTGAAGTTGGGAGAGGATGGGGCTCCGGATCATGTTATTCCGATGAAAAAACTCAAAAGGGGCTTCAAAAAATCTTTGAATATACTGCTTCTATTTTCGACCACATCATGATAGACGATTTTCTTTTTACCGAGTGTGAGTGTGAACAATGTATAGCTTCTCGCTGCGATTATTCATGGACGAAATTTCGTTGCGATAAAATGGTTGAAATGAGTCGCGAGCGGATTTTGAAGCCAGCAAAAAAAATTAATCCAAATGTAAAGATCACGATAAAGTATCCAAATTGGTATGACGATTTTCAACAAAGAGGATATGATGTATTTCGACAGACTCAAGATTTTGATAATATTTACGTGGGTACAGAAACGCGTGATTACGATTATTCCATAAGGTCGAGTGGTGAGGTACAATATGGAGCTTATTTTAATATGCGATGGCTTGGAGGTATTGGAGGAAAAAAGACAGGTGGTGGATGGTTCGATGCCCTTGGGACTACAGCAAATACTTACCTTGAACAAGCTCGTCAAACTGTCCTTGGAGGGGCTAAGGAATTAATGCTTTTTTCCTATGGAGATCTTATTAGAGAGACAAATATTTACAATGGTTGGATGGGAACCCCTGTGGCTAATATAAAAGCATTTCGCGAAGAACTTCCCGGATTGTTTAAATTAGCTAAAATCATACATAATAAAGAGCCAAAGGGCGTCGATTCCCCTAAACTTGCCAACAGCGAACCTTATGAAGAATCATATATTTATAGTTTTATGGGTATGTTAGGTATTCCTCTTAAACCGGTTCACGAAATAAATAAACAACTGCAGGCTGCTTTTTTCCCGGTACAAATGCTTAAGCAATTTGATTTTTCAACTGTGCTTCGAGAACTTTTAGAGGAATCCAAACCTATCGTTGTTACTGACGGTTTGGCGAAAAGACTTAAAGACCAATCGCTTCTTACAAATAAAAATCTGAGGGTACTTGAAATTAAAGGGGAACCAAAAAATCTTTTGAAATTGGGGAGAAAGGAACTGGATTCTTTGCGAAATCATTTGCTTGAACCATTTGGAATTTACTTGAATGCTCCTCTTAAAGTTGGATTATATCTATTCGAAAAAGATTGTTTGGTTATGGAAAATTTCAATGATGAATTAGTAGACGTTGAGCTTATATTTTCGCATATTACTAAGGCTCAAAAGTTATTAATTTTACCCCGGGAAAATGAGGTGACGCTTTCTTCGGAAAGTAATGTTGTAAAATTGTCGATTATGCCCAGGACGCTTGTCGTTATCAAATATTAATAGATATCGATAAGGATTTGTCAAAAGTTTATTTTTTACCGGGACATGACTATTCCTTTGTCAATTTTCACACGATTGTTTATGAAAACTTGGATTTTTAAAGCGAAAAATCCTTTTTTGGAAGAAATGAGCAATAAAGACAATTATTGATAACATGGATTTATGTTAAAGTTAATGTTTTTCGGCGTTGTTTTATTTTTTTCATTTAATTTTAAAGCATAATTTAGTTCCTTTTAGGTAATTTCTATTCATGAATACATGAAAGACGATGCTTACATAGAAAATCTCTTTCGCAGAGTTGCTTTTAAAGATGATCAACAAGCTTTTAAGGAATTGTTTTTTGAATTTTATCCTTCACTTTGTGTGTATGCTGAAAGCATTACCGGTTGTAAAGAAACAGGTGAGGACCTTGTGCAAGATGCTTTCATGAAAATATGGAGAGACAGGAAAAAAATAGAAATTACCTCTTCTTTTCGCAATTTTTTGATAACCATCGTGAAAAACACTTGCCTAGATTATCTTCGCAAACAATCTTTACAGCAAAATTATACCGAAAAAAAGAAACATTTATTTGTTTTTCCGGATTCACCCGAAGAAATTTATACACTGAAAGAGTTAAAAGAGCTGATTAGTCGTGCGCTGGATAAATTGCCCGAAAATATCAGGCAAGCTTTTGAAATGAATCGTTTTAAAGATATGACATATAACGATATTGCAGAAAAGATGGAAATTTCGCCTAAAACCGTTGAATCTTATATCAGTAAAGCATTGGTTGTATTACGGATAGAATTAAAGGAATATTTTCCCCTCCTTCTTCTTTGTTACCGTTTTTTCGTGTGATTAGCGTTAAAGATATATAAATAAAGATATTTCCCGTAGGATTTTTTGTGGTGATTTGATTCGTCTATTATATATGTTTTAATTTTTAAATGCTCGATAAATTTAATCAAAAAGGAAAGTAAACAGCACAAGTGAAATTTTTAATGAATCATAATGTATGGCAATGAAAGCAAACAAGGTATTTACAACTATTTTAATTTTGATAGGATCGCTAGTGGTGGTTTCGTGCAAATCGGACAACTCCTCTGAAGAGAGTCGATTTCTTTTGAAAATTTCAGTAGAAAATCCTGGAGATTTTAGTGGAAAAGGATGGTCTGAAATAAAAGAAATTGATGATAAAAAGGTGCGTATCATGCATAATAAAGAAGCAAATTTTACGGTACCTGCTTGGTGGGGTAATAATGCCAGGCCAAAAGAGGGTGAAATATTTGTAATGGAAATAGATTACCAGGATGTGTTTACCGGGCCATTTGTAGTATCCTCATTTGGTAATTGTGAAAATGCCGTTCAGTTTATTTCGAAGGGAGAAAAGGCGGCTTATGAATTTAGGGGAGGAAAAGAAATCGTTAATGGTTTGAGCGAACTCCATCGTATAGTAGGAGAAAATGATTTGGAATGGAAAACAGCGATGATTCCGGTTTCATGGGATTATCTTTATGCAGGAGAAGGAAATCCGGCAGGTTTTGGGAAACAGGAGTTTAGTATTAAATTGATGAATAATAACGATAAGAATTTGCCTATCTCTGCGATTCGCATTCGAAAAGCGACGAAAAATGATGAGGAACAGTATAATGCCGAAATGCGGACGTGGATCAAAAAAAATCAGCAAAAATATTACGCTAATAGGGAGGACAATATTTTAGACGCGGAACTTCCTAACAGTTGGAAATCGAAAAATTGCATTCCTTATTTGCGAAATTATTTATCTCCCATTCTACCTTATGATATTCCTGAAAAAGAAGAAATAGGGAGTACGATAAATGTTCGAATGGCTACGAATGAAATTGAATGCAAACAATTGGGAGTTTTTGCTAACGGGAGGGATATTCAACGTGTTTCGATCAGCTTGTCCGATATGAAAAATGAGAAGGGTGAATTATTCGAAGGTGAAATAAAGCTGCACACTGTTGAATATGCCTTTGTTAAGAAGGAGGATGGATCACTGACGATTGATGCCCAGCGAATATGGCCTCTTTATGAGGCAGATATAAAAAACGGGAATTCCCAGGCTTTCTGGCTCACTTTCGAAACAGACTCATTGGTTAATTCAGGCTTGTATAAGGGAGGAATCGATATTTTGATTAAAGGGAAAAGGGTCGTTAAGGTTCCTCTTGAAATTGAGGTGATGCCCATTAGATTGCTCACTATGGAGGCGGCGGCTCTATCAATGGGTGGTTGCGTTACCGGATTGGTTCCTTTCCACAATATTTCTTATGCGGTGAAGAATAATGTCAATGCGACAAATTTGTGGTTTGCTAGTGTAAGACCGGCTATGGGAAAAATTGATGGGAAACTGGTGTTGGATTTTACTCTTTTGGATGAATGGATGAAAGAAGCAAAAAGACTAGGATGGCAAAATATTGTTTATTTTTTAGGAGGCAATCCTTATGGATTCCCGCGAACAATGAATCTGGAAAGGGAGCTTTTTGTAGTGATGCAGGATGAAGGTACGAGGGAGGAAAGAGAAGAGAAATTTTTAAAACTCGCAGCAGAGGAATCAAACAGAGGGCATATAATTAAAGAAATTAGGGATGTTTATAGTCAATGGATTGAGGAAGTTACTAAACATGCGCATGAGAATGGGTGGCCCGAACTTATTTTGACGCCATTTGACGAACCTGCGAAAGCTGTTCAAAAACCTTATCGAAAAGAGGGTTACGAAAAGGATGATTTGGTAATAGGGACAGGTCCTTGGATCAGGCCTCATTTTATCGATGCCTGCCAACTGATAAGAAAATCGGCTCCTCATACACGAATTTATGGCTCTATTCATCATGCGAGTGGCATTGAATATTTACCATATATTGACGTATTTTGTACGAATGCGATTCATGAAGATTTATTGTTGGGTGATAAAGTTCGGGCAGATGGAAAAGATAAATATTTCTGGCAATATACAGGTGTGGGTGCGGGGAGCGAACCTGCAAGGATGAGGTATTCGTTTGGCTTTTATTTTGGAGCATTTGATTCACGAGGTTCATTGTTGTGGGCATATAATTGGGGAAATCGTTTCGATACGACTGAAGGGGATAATTGGATGATATGTTGGGATACGCCGTTTGGTACGATACCTACTCTTTCTTATGAAGGTCTCAGGGAGGCGTGGGATGACAGAAGGTATATCGAAACACTTAAACGGATAGCTGCAATGAAGGACAAAGAAGAGGAAGTCCAAATGTTTTTAAAAAGAATTTTTGACGAGGCGTCACATTCGAGGAAAAAAGGAGGAGAAGATACGGTTAATGATTTTTGGAACGAGACAAATGATTTACAAAAGTTAGATGAATGGAGATATTCAATTGCCGATAAAATTATCGAAATATCCGGTTTAGAAGAAAGAAAATGAATATTAGCTGACAATTGACTCATTGGAAAACTATTCGAGGGTATTTTAAAAGTCAAGTGTGAATTAAAAATATATAAATAAAGTTATTTTTCATAGGGTATTCTTGGTTTTGTTCGTCAATTAATAAAACCCTAATTGAGAAGAATTCAATAAATTTAATCAAAAGTTTAAGGTAAATTGATTTTATTAGGCAGAGCATGAATAAATTTTTTGATGAAAAGCAAATTTTTTCTTATCTCGACGGAAAATTATCAGATGATGAGAGAATAAATTTTGAGGAATTGCTCCAATCATCTCCCGAATTTCGAACGGAAGTTCAGGAGATTGCTCGTGTTTACCGCCTTTCTGAGAATTATAAAAAGCAAAAAAATGTCGACGTTTCTACTGCATGGGATGCCTTGTCGCGAAAGATTGCTTTTTTGACTTTCAGAGAAAAAGCCTGGAATTTCACCCGCACGGCTGCGGCCATTCTTCTTCCTTTGTTTTTGTTGTACCAATATGTTTTGTGGCCTGCCGTGAGCGGGAAGGTGTCAGAGCAAACCATAACACTGTCCTCTGCCTCTGGGATAATTACGAAGGCTGTTCTTCCCGATGGGAGTGAAGTGTGGTTGAATTCGCAAAGCGAGCTGACTTATCCGCAACGGTTTAAAGGGAGGGAGCGTACAGTCCGGCTTAAGGGGGAGGCTTATTTTAACGTGGTTTCCGATAAAAAGCGTCGATTCAATGTGGTTACTCCGCATCGGATGACGGTAAGTGCATATGGTACGGAATTTAATGTGAATGCTTACGAAGATAACAATTGCTATAAAGTTACGTTGGTGCAAGGACATGTTGAGGTAGTTGCTGAAGGTTTATCTGAAAAGAAAGATTTGAAGCAAGGAGAACAGGCGCTTTTTACACCTGAGACAAAAGAGATGATTACGGTAAAAGCAGATACGTATGTAGAAACGGCATGGAAGGAAGGGAAACTGGTGTTCAGGCGTGAAAAGTTTGAAAGTCTTACCGAAAAGCTTTCACGCAAATTCGGCGTAAAAATTGTGTTAAAGGACGAAAAATTGAAAGATTACGAATATACAGCGACATTTACGGATGAGTCGTTGGAGGAAATTTTGGAGCTGTTGAAAAGATCGGCTCCCATTACGTATGCCATCTCCGAACAAAGGCTTGATGACGATGAATTTACGGAAAGGATAGTAATGATAAGAAGTAGACAATAAATCATAAATATCTGGAGGAAAGCCTATGAAAACAAGATGATAGTTTACGTAAACAAAAACGGAGGAATGAATTCTCATTCACTCCTCCTCCAAAAATTTACGCTTACCGTTTCGGAAAATTCCACCTTGCCGTCGGGTAAGCAAGTCACTAAACTTATTACCATTTAATAACAGTGCAAAAATATGAATAAATTATTAATCGTCAAAAAAATTCCTATTGCCATGAGGATAACGTGCTTATTATTCTGTTTAATTGTATTTCAATTACAGGCAGAAGATGTGTATTCTCAGAAGACGAAGATTTCGTTGGATATGAAAAATACAACCATCGAAAAAGTCTTACAAACCATTGAAGAAAAATCCGACTATTACTTCCTTTACAATAACAAACTGGTCAATGTTGGTCGGAAAGTTAGTGTTCGTGTTAACGAAGCTACTATTGCTGATATTCTGGATAAACTCTTCGAATCGGAAGATGTGGAATATCAGGTAGAAGGCAATCAGATCATTTTGTCGCCCAGGGAGAAAAAAATGGTTTCTTCCGAAAAATCTGTACAACAACAGCCTCAGCAAAGGGAAATAACAGGGAAAGTTACTGATGCTTCAGGGCAACCTTTGCCAGGTGCGACAGTAGTAGTAAAAGGTACCACCATTGGAACAGTAACAGATGCAGACGGTATGTTTTCTTTGCGTGTCCCTGTTGATGCCGAGACACTTCAGATTTCTTTTGTAGGTATGAAAACAGAGGAAATACCTATTGCCGGACGCACAGTGTTTAATATAGTGTTGGAAGAAGAAGCAATTGGACTGGCTGAAGTGGTTGCTATTGGATATGGTGTACAACAGAAAAGATTAACTACAGGAGCAACGGTACAAGTAAAATCGGATCAGATTATAAAACAAAACACAGTATCACCGATGACTGCTTTACAAGGTTTAACCCCGGGCTTAACTATTATAAAACAAACCGGTGAACCCGGAAGTGGTTTTAAAGTAAATATTCGGGGTCTTGGTACCACGGGTAATGCAGAACCTTTAATTGTGATTGATGGAGTTCCAGGTGGAAGCCTTGACTATCTTCCACCAGGTGATATTGAATCAATTGATATTCTCAAAGATGCAGCTTCTGCGGCTATTTATGGATCAAGAGCAGCTAATGGTGTGATTTTGGTAACTACTAAATCAGGAATGAGAGGAGTGGCAAAAGGTCCCAAAAAAGCGCAAATCACTTATGATGGTTCTTATGGCGTTCAGAATCTATATAAGAAATTGCCTGTAGCAAATGCTCAAGAATACGCTGTGTTAATAAATGAGTCAAGAGTAAATACTCAGCAGCCTTTAATGGATTTTGCATCATTGGTTCCAGATTGGGATAAAATTGAAAGCGGTGCATGGAAGGGAACTGACTGGTTGGATGAACTTACGGTAAAAGATGCTCCAATGCAGAACCATGCCCTTAATGTGGTAGGGGGAGGGGAAAATTCCACTTATTCTCTAGGTCTCTCTTATGCTGATCAAGAAGGTATTTTTGGTGGCCCTGTTAATTCTAAATACAACCGTTATTCTTTAAGACTGAATAGTGATTATGTGCTGCTGAGGAATGCTTCGGATACTTTTGATGTCTTGAAAATTGGAGAAAGATTGCGTTATCATTATACAACACAGCGTGGTATTGGAACTGGTAATCAGTATTGGAATGATATTTTTAGTTGCACTGTAACCAGTCCTTTTTTACCTATGTACGATGAAAATGGGGAATATCATTATGCTATTCCTTGGAATCCTCAGGAAGCAAACCCTATCGCTTCTATGGAATATCAACGTGGACATAATAAATCTAAGAATTATAATTTGAATAGTAGTGTTTATCTTGAAATACAACCTATTAAAAATTTAATTTATCGAAGTCAATTTGGGTATAATATGAGTTCAAGTTCATGGCGTAGTTATACTCCAATCTATGATTTAAGTGCGACTGTGTTCAGAGATCATGATCAAGTTTCTCATAATATGAGCAGTGGTTATGGATGGACGTGGGAAAATACATTAAATTATAGTTTTGATATTAATCAACAACATGCGTTTAATGTATTGGCAGGTATGTCTGCTGAAAAATGGGGACTAGGTGAAGATATTTCAGGGACCAATATTGATTGTATTTTTACAGATTTTAAATATGCTTGGTTAACTAATACACCTGTAGTTAATAGTGACGGAACTACAAGATTGTCCAGTAGCCCTTGGGGTAAAGGAGCAATTTTATCTTATTTTGGACGTGTCAATTATGATTATCTTAAAAAATATATGCTGACTGTAATCCTCCGGGCAGACGGTTCCTCTAATTTTGCACGAGATAATCGGTGGGGCTACTTCCCTTCTGTTTCCGGAGGATGGATTATCACTGAAGAACCTTTTATGGCAGGATTGGATGGGAAACTTGACTTCTTGAAATTACGTGTAAGTTGGGGACAAAATGGCAATCAGGCCATTCCAGCATTCCAATATCTTGCTACTATTTCTTATCAAAATGTAAATTACTTTTTTGGCCCGGATAAAACAAAAGTCTATATAGGTGCTTATCCAAATATTTTACCTAACCCCGATATAACGTGGGAAACTTCCGAACAAACGGATATAGGAATTGATGCTTTCTTTTTACACAATCGACTTGGCTTTAGTTTTGATTGGTATAAAAAAACGACAAAAGATTGGTTAGTAAGAGCTGACAATTTAGCCTCTTACGGTACGGGTGCTCCTTATATAAATGGCGGAGATGTTCAAAATAAAGGTGTTGAGATAGCATTGAACTGGGCGGATAGAGTTAAAGATTTCAGTTACGATGTGGGAGTAAATGTTTCTTACAATAAAAATGAGGTAACCAAGATTGCTAATTCTGAAGGCATTATTTATGGACCAGACCATGTATTGGGACAAGGAACAACTGAACTCTTCAGGGCTCAAGTGGGATATCCTATCGGATACTTTAGGGGGTACAAAACCCTGGGGGTTTTCCAAAATGATGAACAGGTAAAGAATTATAAAAATTCAGAAGGCATTATTATTCAACCTAATGCTGTGGCCGGTGATCTTATTTTTGTTGATACCAATGGAGATGGGGTTATTAGTGATGCAGATAAAGTTATGATAGGAGATCCTAATCCGGATTATGTTATTGGTTTGAATATGAATTTTGCCTTTAAAGGGTTTGATTTGAGTATTGTAGGGAATGGTGCTTTTGGCCATCAGATAGCTTGTTGTTGGAGAAGATGGGCTGATTCACCACTAAATAACTTTACTACCAATATTTTCAAAAGATGGCATGGTGAAGGTTCTTCCAATAGGTACCCGAGATTAATATTCGGAGCAAGTCCAAATTGGCAGTACGTATCTGATATTTTTATTGAAAATGGCGATTATTTCCGGTTGAGTAATATTACTTTTGGCTATGATTTTAAACATCTTTTAAACAATGTACCGTTTGAACAGTTACGTTTATTCGTTACAGGTCAAAATGTATATACTTTCACAAAATATTTCGGAATGGATCCAGAAATAGGTACCAGTACCGATGATAGCAATTATCCTTGGGCAAAAGGTATAGATATTGGATATTATCCCTCGCCACGTACTGTTTTGATGGGGGTAAGTATTAAATTTTAAAAATAAGATTATGAAAAAATATATTTGCTTAATAGTGTTTATAGGCTTTTTGTTGAGTAGTTGTTCGGAAAGCTTTCTTGATACAGAACCTTTAACTCAAAAAACCAATGCTACCTTTTATGAGACAGAGCAGGATATGATCCAGGCTCTTACAGCGGGTTATTTTGTGTTGGTAGATTGTCCTCAGGATGCGATTCTTTTTAAGTATCCTTTTGTTGTTGGTAATATATTAAGTGACGATTGTTTTGGAGCTATGGGAGATAATGATACAGGTGCTAGAGCGATAGATGAATTTAAGATTATTGGCCCAAGCATGTTTGAAGGTATGTGGAAAAGATATTATCAAGGTATTTTCAGAATGAACATGTTAATCGAAAATCTTGATAAGCCAACCTATTCTACCGAGCAGATTAAAAACCAAATTATAGGTGAAGCGTATTTCCTGAGAGGATTGTTTTACTTTGATTTAGTGAGAATGTTTGAAAATATTCCATTGGTTTTGAAATCGGAACCTGTCAATTTGCCCCAAGCCGATCCGAAGGATGTTTATGCTCAAATAGCTTCAGATCTTAAAAAAGCTATTGAAACGTTTCCTTCTGTCCCTAAAGGAGAACTTGGACGTGCAAATAAGTGGGCTGCAGAAGCATTAATGGCTCGGGTATTTTTGTTTTATACAGGATTCTATGAACAGGAGACTCTTCCTTTAGCAGGAGAAGAAGCAGGGTCTATCTCTAAAAATCAAGTAATTACCTGGTTAGAGGAGGTAATAAACATGAGTGGATATAGATTAATGCCTGATTTTAGAAATTTGTGGCCATATGCCATTGCAAATTCGAAATATTCTGAAAAACCATTCAAATATGCGGAAGATAATAATCTTGAATGGTATGGTGAGGAAGGTGGAAATGAAGAAAACATGTTTATGCTTAAGTTTTCGACTTTTGCTGATTGGGGGACCAGCATTTATTATAGTAACCAAATGAATTTATTCAATGGTTGGCGCTCCTACAGTTATAAAGGTGTTATTGGTGAAGGTTGGGGAATGAGTACCGTCAATACCAAATTGTGGGATGAATGGCCTGATAATGACTTACGAAAAAGAGCTTCAATAATTAATGTAAAAGATCCGGCAGAAATTTCAATTCATGGCATTGATGACTATGGTTATGGAACGGATCCACATGATAAACAAATGGACGAAACTGGTTTGTGGCAGATGAAATATATTCCAATAAATTTGTATACAGATGGCCAATGGTCTAATTACAGTGTAACCCTTTATGGTGCAACAAGGAACTTCCAATTGGATAACATGCAGGATATCGTGTTAATTCGCTTCTCTGATGTTTTATTGATGCATTCAGAATTGGCACAAACCGTAGATGGTATAAATAAAATTAGAGCTAGAGCAGGTTTAGCACCAATAGCCAGCTATTCACTTCAGGCACTTCAGAATGAAAGAAGACATGAGCTTGCTTTTGAAGGACTTCGTTACCATGATATTTTAAGATGGGCCGGACAAAGTAATCTTGATCAAGTAAAGAATATTATTGATAGTCAGGGAGGTGTTTCAATTATCAATAATGGAGTTCCGAGTGAGAAAAAGATGAATTTTCGCGTAGAAACGAGAGGATTTATACAAATTCCTGAGAGAGAAATCAGCTTGTCGGGCGGTGTTTTACAACAGAATCCCGGATGGGGGCCAAATGCACCTGTATATCAATAATTTATTATTGCACAATTAGTTACTCTAAAGAAAAAATTTAAGATATGAAAAAATCGATTTTATATAATTTAATTGGATTGCTCGTATTTTTTGTAGCATGTAATCCAATAGAGAATAGAGATAAATTAGGAGATATAACTCCGGCTTCTGAGTTTGAATATTCTATAACACAGGATCCACAGAGGGATTATATAGTTTATTTAGAGAATAAAACACCAAAAGTGCTTTTTTCATGGGATTACGCTTGGGGTCTCACAACTCGTCAAAAAGATACGGTTCATATTTTGGTTCCGGGTAAATATACAATCAAAATTACTGCAACTACTGCTGGAGGAATTGTATTTGATGAACGCGAAATTGTCGTAACAATGCAAGATCCGGATGCTTTTCCGGAACCAGAATGGGAAATGTTGACTAATTTTGCTGAAGGAAAAAGCTGGAGTTGGGATTTAAGTTTAGAAGGCGCGGCGGGAAATGGAGGTTATAAAGGATGTATTGCTCCCTGTTGGTGGGTATTGGATGCTGCAGCACTTGAAGAGCAAGGGGTGCTGAATGATTACATGATTTTTGATCTTAATGGGGGTAAGCATCTTACCCTTGTATCCGAAAGTAAGCCTAAAGCAGGGGAAACTAAAGGGACATTTAATTTAGATATGGATAATAAAATTGAAGGGTGGAGTGTGGGTACACTTACCACACAAAATGTGACTGTTCCTTTTGGTTGGGATCCAAATAAAGATGATTTACCTTTTTATAGATATGATGTTCTGAAAATTACCGAGAGCGAACTTCATCTTTCTGCCAGTCAGCCAAATACAGACGATTGGGGTGAAGCATGGTTTTATATGTTTGCTCCCAAAAAATAAGTATTATGTTGTTTTTATTAATTTTTTATTTGAATAAGTAAAGACGAATTTTTACGAAAGAGGATATATGTGCTTATCCTCTTTCATTTTTACTGGTAATTAATTTGGAAATATGAATCAAATTAGGGTTTTTATAAGTTTTATCCTTTTATTTTTGTTTTTTTCCTGCAATAAAGAAAAATCTTTTGTAATTGAAGGCAAGGTTGATAATCCAGTTTTTGAAGGTGAAAAAGTTTATCTTGTGTCTTCTGATGGACCTATTACAAAGGATGTTGACTCTACATTAATTAAAAATGGTCATTTTTATTTTAAGATCCCTGCTGATTCTCAGAAAGTAAAAATTGTTAGAATTGCCCCAAAATTTCCCCACATAGTAGAAGATCTTGTCGTGATCCCCGAACCAGGAACCATTAAAGTTAATCTTTCACAAACAAGTTATGGTGGAGGAACCCCTTTGAATAATTTCATGCAGGAGTGGAAAGCGAAAAAAGAAAAATATGATTCTATTCAATGGATTCTTTATTCTGAAAAAAGAACAAAAGATTTGTCAGAATTAAAATTGGATAGTATAAATGAGTGCAGCAAAAGGGTTAAAAGGGTATTTATGAATGAGGTGATGAATGATATTGAAAACAATTTGTATAACGGTGTGGGACTCATTTTATTTAAAATTTATTTTTATTCATTCCCTGTAGATTTCAAAAACAAGGTTTTATCAAAAAATGGCGATTTATATTCTCGGAAAGATAAACAAATGGAGAGAATAATAAAAAACAACAAAAGATGAGTTGGAAGACTCAAATGGTAGATAAAAAGTGGGGAAAAAGGAGTAATATTTTTTTTCTCTTTTTAATAGCAACAGCGTTGTTATTTGGATTTTTTCATCTTGAACAATTGGTATATTGCGAGCAATTACAATTATTTCAAGGTAACTTAAAAGGTATTTTGGAAAAACTTTTAATTCCGGGAGGCATTTCTATTTTTCTAGGAGAATTTTTTGTTCAATTTTTCAAATTCAGGGTAGGTGCACTAGTTGTAATTGTTGGCTCTTTAGGAATTTTATTGTATTTTTCATACAATGTTTTCTCTCGTATCGTTAATAAAAATATTGCTCTTCTTTTTTCTTTGATTCCTTCAATAGGGTATTCGCTGTTATTTTTGAATAACTTTTTCTATTTTTCCGGGATTATTGCTTTCATTTTTAGTGTTGTTTCTATTGGTATATATATCCGGATCGACGACATAAAAAAAAGACGACTTGTTGCGTTTTTATTAATACCTGTAATTTATTGGGTAGGCGGGGGAGCAGTTTTTGTTTTTAGCCTTTCAGCATTTCTATATGAAGTTTTGATGGATAATGAATCTTCTGACATAGAAAAATGGTTATTCTCGTTAATCTATCTTTTGCTATCCATATTGATTCCATTAGTTGTTCGTTATACTGTTTTTTATGGCAATT
>JAAZMQ010000222.1 GCA_012798745.1 Bacteroidales bacterium | reverse complement strand
TCGCGACGCCGGTTCCAAATGTCGCAGATGGTGTAAAGCTCAAAATTCATGTCGTCGGCATATTTCAGAAAGGCTTTACCCAGCGAACTTCTGAAACGGTCTGAAAAACCGAGTACACCAACCCTTATCCTGTCGTTTGATCCCATAATATGGGCATAATTCTTGGCCGAAATATTCAATCCTCCCAAGGTTAATCCGGCTGCTCCCAATGCCGTTTTTTTGATGAAGTTTCTTCTCGTTTCCATGATTCTAATTATTGAATTTAAAAATATGTTATTGTTTGATTGTTCTTTTATTCTTTCGCAAAATCTGCCGAAAAAGCGTTTATGCTTGTGTCATCAAGATCTCCTCCGATAACTACTTTATATTTAAAAACGACCTTTTCACCCGGTTTCAGTTCCAATTTTACCGGATGTGCATTTTTATCCACCGCCCTTCCTGCCAAATTGTTGTGGGCAAAAAGTCCGTATCCACGCGCATGAGACCAGCCCGGATAGTTGGGATTTCGGGGATGATCCAATATGACGACCGTAACGATCTCTCCTTCTTTCTCGGCTCGCACGGCAACCCAGCGACTCCGTTTCCCCCATACTCCCTTCTCGCCGGTCAGCCCTTCCGCATTACGGTAAATGCCGTTAACCCCTTCATTGCTCAAAACCGGTACTTCCGTAACGTTTCCTTGGGCATCCAAAAATTTCTCCGGCTTATCGGAAGGTTCTTCAAAAGCCCTGTCCATCCTTATCCCTATCAGCCCTTCCTTGTTCTCCGTAAAGGTAACCGGTTCGCGTGCGGTTAACTCCGCTGTCCGTTCGATAGTGCGATTGCCGTCCTTTTCGGCGAAAAGGAAAGTCGTTTTTTCCTCCAACAGGACACGATTATTGAAATTCACCCAATCGGATTTCGTCACCATTCTCCCCGTCTTCGAATCGGCTTCGACTATTTCCTTCAACTTTATCGATCCGTAACGGGGTTTGTCCTCAGGACCGATCGCAAAGGAATTGTTCCAGAAATCCAAACCGTTCACATCGCCAAAGCTGAACCACAATCCCACATGATGGGGATGATCCGTCCGTTCAAAAGGGCGGGGTCTCAAGGGATAACCCCGCGTGATTTCTTTTCCCGATGTGGTCACGATCGGATACAGAACCGGTTTCTCCATCGTATCAGGATAAATAAGGGAGGTAAAATAACTTGTTCCTATATAAACATCGATTTTTTTGCCGGCTGCATCATGGCGGAAATCGATATGTGGAGTAGAGGGAGAACACCCGACCCCCAAAATCAAAATAAGTATGAGACCGATAATCTTTTTCATAGTTAAATTCTTTTATTTATTTGACATTTAATTTAATAACGTATGACGTAAAAATAGTAGAATTTTAGAAAAAAGACAATGTTATATGAATAAAAGTAGTGAATAACGTGAATATTCCATCAACAAATCTATTAATTATTTTCACTGTTCAAAAATTCCCCTCTTCTTCCCGAAGATATTCACTGATTATATTATTTATCCATATACTGTAAACACCCTGCCCCTTGGAATTGCTAACTTTAGCGGGACACAAGGTTAAGCATAAAAAGCTTATTTTTGTGTAGTATGAGAAAACAAAATGACAAGGCATTCAAGGAAAATGCAGTCAAACTTAGTTTAGATCGAAAGAACGTTTCCGATCTGGCGCATAAGCCGGGCACCTCGCGGTGTTTTTCATAGTTTTGTTTAAAAAAACCTATATAAAACTTATCGGGAAATTCGCACTTCTAATTTGAACTTAGCAACTTATTTATCACTAAAACTAAGCAAAAAAAGAGACTGTCTATCTTTTGAGACAGCCTCCCATTTCAAAATT
Source organism: Bacteroidales bacterium (assembly GCA_012798745.1). Lineage (GTDB taxonomy): Bacteria > Bacteroidota > Bacteroidia > Bacteroidales > Dysgonomonadaceae > Anaerorudis. The sequence goes on along the minus strand of JAAZMQ010000222.1, from coordinate 7,221 downwards.
ATATGTAAAAACATTCTTAAAATCCAAAAACTCATTTTTCACGTAGCTCGAACGGCGGATTTCCTCTGAAATCGTCATAAAGAGGCTGCAACGGTTTCAAATCTTCAATCTGTGGGTCGGCAACCGTCATGGCGAGTATTTTAATTCCTCTGTTGTTCGGCAACGTAATGTTTTTTGCTCCTGCGGGAATCGGAATGGCATACTTGTACAGATAACAGTATTGATAAGCCTGATTTTTCATGGGGTAATTGTTGTGGCAGTGCGAAGCAAACCAGGCAATGTTATCGGTTTTAGCATAGGGTTCCTTCATTTCCACCACTTTATCCTGATCCGGACTTAATATCCGATTATAAAATTGCCCCACATATCCTGTCCATCGTTGAATTCCCAACGCCGTTGGTTGTCCGTCAACATAAAAATCTGCACGAGTGTCATTTGCTGCTGCTGCCAACAAATAAAGTTTCGTGTAATTTCCGGCCGGTAACGGAATGGTTTGCCCGCCGCAGACCACAGCATTGTTTTGCTCGTCTTCTTTGCTGCCAATTTTGAAGCGGATACCTTCACTTTCGATAAAGTCGGGCAGTAATTCGGCAGGAAGCGACCGACCATTAAACATAATGCCGTCTTCGCGATTTTCATCTGAACTGATTACATCCGCATTATAGGGAATTTCCACCGGTTGCTGCGAAATCGCCGTCATATCCGTCCCTTTAAGTTTCACCGCAAAACTTCTGATTGTATAAGGACTCAAATCGAAACGGATTCCGTTTTTCGTAAACTTAATGTCAGCGATTCGCTTTTCCTGTCCGTTTATTTCGTAGGCATCAATTACTTCAGCCGGCAAAGTCACCTGAATATTCTTTACCTCTTTTCCCGACAATTCGTTTACGCGAATCACATAACCTTCTCCCGATTCCATTTTCTTGAATGCCATCAAGCCTGCTTCGGGGCGATCGATCGAAATCATCGCAAACGATTCGCTCAACCCTCCGTCATGTTTTGTCGACTCGAAAGCCATCAAGGGTTGATTAAAAAACCGTGCCTGCCATGCCGATTCCCCTTTTCGCCAATCGCCCTTATGACCGTAAACAGCATATCTTACATCATGAATGCCCCAATCCTGTGTACTCTGATACATCGTCCATTGCCATGCTGGTAAATTGATACCCGGCGTATAAAGCAAAGTCAAACGAACCGTGCTGTCGTCCGGTTTGTCGGAACCGTATTTGCAATCTTCCAGAATGGTTACGCCATAAGTGCCGGATTCGTCTGTCAAATCAAACCATTCTTTCGAAGGTACTTCAAATTTCTTCTCGTCGTTGTTGCCTCTCGAAATGGTTCCTACACCCAGATTATAAGTGGCATTTTTATTGGAAACGGTTAAGGGAAAGGATGCTTTCAGACTGACTGCACGCGATTGCCAATCGATCTTGTTGCTTATTTCCAACCGTTTGCCTGCTTCGCCCGCAGCCAAACTGTAAAATTGGGTGATTTCGGAATTTTGACCTTTCCGCTGAACTTTTAAGGTCACTCTCACCGGGCCTTGTTCCACAACGGTCAACCGGGCATCTTTGTCCATAAAATCGATCGGCGGTTTCTGACGATCTTCCCAATCCATATTCCAGGCAGGCCATTCCTTGGGGGTCTCGGATAAAAATTCCAGCCGTGCCGGTTTTGCCAACAATTCTCTGGATGCCTTTTTGTCGAAAATGCTGACGATGTCGCCATTCGGAGCGATTTTTACCTTATAATAGGTATTTTCCAACGTGTTGTTCGTAACGGAAAGTCCCGTCGGTTTTGCAAAGCCGGATGTTTCACGAACATCGTATACTTTCACACCGGCGGAAGGCATGTCGGCCAAAAATAATATCGTCAGTTTATTTTCCGCTCGTTCCACAATCTGCGAAGGAACTTCCTTGCCGGTTTTTTTATCGAAGACGCCGACCGATTGAGGTAAAACCGCATATTCCAATTCAGCGAAAACCACATCTTCTCTTTCTCGGTACACCGGATTATAAACCACAACTGCTCTTCCTGCCGTTTTTGTATTTAACTTGGCGCTTATGGAACTCAAACCATTCTTGAGTGCCTCGGCAAATCCATTGGCTGCAACAAATTCATCATTCCAAGCGTATTCGTAAGCTTTCGGAATGCTTGTCCCCGGAAGAATATCGTGCATTTGACTTCCCAAAACCAAATCCCAGGCATCATTCAGTTTCCGGAAAGGATAGGATGCCGCTCCCATCCAATCGGCAGTTACCGATACCAATTCGGAAGAGGAAGCAAGCAACTCGTTTTTTCGGTTCATCCGTTTCATAAAAGCCTGAGAAGTTAGCGAACCCGCGCTGTGTTCGATAAGCAGTAAATCTCCGGAATATACGGGAAGATTCTCCCTGATTTCGGGTGTGATATCCTTATACATTTGATCGGAAGAGGTTAACAATACTTTAAAATTGCCATCTTCGCGATTGAGGCTGTTTACGGCATGTTTGACGTCGTTGACGCGGGGTGCGCCTCCCTGATCGCCCACGCCGTAATACCGATAATCAAAAGCATATCCCGCTTTTTCTTCGTTTTCATTTAATCGTTGAATCCAGTGAGGGCTTTTATCGAGCCGGTCCTCGACTCTTGAAGTATAACTGGTTGCATTTAAGGCGGCAACAATCCCCTTGCCGTCGGGTCCGTTCCAAACGCCGACATTAAACGGAACGCCGGCTGCCGAACGCCAGGTCAATTTCTGAGTCGAAAAACCCAACAATCCGCAATGATGCAGAATGGAAGGCAGATTCCATAAAAACCCGAAACAATCGGGCAACATGTAATCCACACTTTCTTTTCCGAACTCATTGCGAAAAAAATTGTTCCCATACAGTACCTGACGTACAAGTGATTCGGATGAAGAGATGTTTACCTCTCCTTCGTCGACCGAAGATCCGGATACCATCCAACGTCCTTCGTCGATATATTTTTTTACTTTGGCATACAACTGCGGGTAATATTCCTTCATCATTTTATAGCGGCGGGAACCCGTGAAATTGAAAACGTAATCGGGATATTTTTCGAAAAGGCTGAAATTTTCGACCATCGTATTCAAAATATACTCGTTGATGGTAGTCGGATAATCCCAATTCCATTCCGTATCCAAATGCGAGTAGCCGATCGTGTATAGCAAACGATCCTTTGTAATGTCGTAATCGCCCGGTTTTAAAGTAGGCTGGGCATAAAGCATGGGAAAAAAAGCCAACCATGCCGAAAACAAATAAAAAATCTTCTTCATTTTAAATTGATAATTTATGGATTAATGTAATTCTATACTTTTTTAATAGTCGGATCCGTACTTTTTACCCGACAATGTACTTTCCGATGAAGGGGCACTTTCGGGAGTATTGCCCCATTTCGGGTTGGCTTTATCACCCATCACTAATTCCAATGTTCCCCCATTCATTATATCAGTATGACTAAACCAACATTTATTCCATGGTTTGCCATTCAATTTAGCAGATTGAATATATTTGTTTATCTCACTGCAATTCTTTGCGATTATTATAAACTGTTTTCCATTTGACAGATTTATCGTAATTTTCTCGAAAAAAGGGCTGCCGATACTGTAAACAGGCATGCCCGGAGTAACCGGATAAAAACCCATTTGCGAAAACACTACAAAAGCAGACATGCCTCCGCCGTCTTCGTCGCCGGGAATACCCATCAAATCGTTTCGAAACCACATTCGAAGTAACGATCGGATACGTTTTTGCGTTTTCCAAGGCTGACCGGCATAATTATATAAATAAGGAATGTGAAAAGAGGGTTCGTTACCCATTGAGAACTGACCTACGTTGCCTGTTTGATCGGGCAGTTGAGCATAAAATTCGTATTTACTTTTTCCTAAGGGCTCTCTGAAAGTCTGATCCAAATTTTTTACAAACTTTTCTCTTCCACCCATCAAATTAATGAGATCGCCAACATTATGCTGGACATCCCAACGATACGTCCATCCGTTGTTTTCATCATAATAATCGCGCGCACCCATTCCTCCTGAAAATCTGTAATCGAAAGGTTCAATAAAATTTCCATCTTTATCTTTCGGATGAAAAAACCCTGTTTCCGGATTAAAAAGATTACGGTAATTATACGATTTCCGAATAAAATATTGATAATCACCCGTTTTACCCAACTCCTTGGCAATTTGAGCCAAACACCACTCGTCATACGATGTGCCCAACGTAACTGCCACAGCCTGTCGTTTTTCAAAAGAATGAACTTCCGGAATGGTTTCTTTTTCACCTTCTCTTAATGCAGGGATATATCCATGCTTATGATAAAACTTATCAAGCTCCCCGGCCGGTTTAGCCGACCATGGTGCCAACGTTTTTTCCATAACCGCTTTTTTGCACGCCTCATAAGCATGGCCAAGATCAAAATTCCTCAATCCTTTCCTGTATGCATCCAAAACGGTTGCAACCCCGTGATTGCAATTCATGCTGCGAGCATCACCTGTGATTTGAGGAAATGTTGGCCACCAAAAATTGGACATCTGTTCCGACATACGCAAAAACGAATGGATGATATCGCTTTCCATTTTCGATTCGAGAAAAATGCGAAGCGGATGAGCTGCACGATAGGTATCCCATATCCAATCGTCTGTATAAAAAGGTACCCCATTGTCCTCATGAACTTTACCATCAAAAGCACTGAAATAGCGTCCGTCTTCCGAAATGCATACCGGTCGTTCATACGTACGGTATAAAGAAGTATAAAAAACGACTTTATCGTTATAAGAACCACCTTCTACCGTTATTTTCCCCAGTGCTTCATTCCATGTCTTTCTCCCTTTTTCTGCGACAGAAGAAAAATCAAAATCGACAATTTCCCGTCGCAGATTTTTTTTAGCTTGCTCAACATCAATAAAAGATATTCCGTAACGTATCTTTATTTCTTTCGTATTGGCAGGATATTGTAATATCAAGTTTGCATTTTCTCCCTCGGCCTTCCTCGTGTGTCCCTTTAAATCTCCCTTTTGCAAGGATGAAACATTACTCGGAAGAATATCGGGTTCCAAATAAAGATACACGTTGGTATTATTTGCCAACTCCTGATAACCTGAGAGAGATTTCCCATCCCATTGCACCTCCCCTTTCCGAGTATCAAAAATAAGAGAAACCGGCTTCTTTTGAGAAAACTCCACCCTATAAATAGCCGATTGATGCGACACGGCATAATTCACCGATATCTGCTGCTCATCCAGATAGACCGAATACAGATAAGGCTTAACTATTTCCTGATCATAACTGTAGAAAATTACCGGCTTTAGTCCATCATCATCTCCTTGAAAGGGACTAAAATTAAAGGCAAAACTCCCCCGATGACTAGTCAAAATAACAGGTAATCCTTGTAACAAATCGGCGGCATACTCACTACGTTGAGGGCAAACACGAAGCATACTGTTCGGCAAATGTATTGTCGGATAGGTGGGCACCAACAAATGACTAATGTTCCCCATATAGGGATTGACATAATCAACCGGCTGGATTGTTCCCTTTGGCTGAGCAAAAGTAAGTGTTTGTACTAAAACAACCCATGTCACAATTAATTTAGCTAATTTAATCCTCATTTTTCATCCGATTATAAAGATTCATTCTGCAGGGTTAAAAATATAAATACTCCAATTAATCTTTTGTCCTGAGCTTTCATTCTTTAGATGAGTTTTAGATTTAAACATGTAAAAAAACTAATATAAAAAAGAGGTGAGGGTATCCATAAGGGACACCCTCTGTTTTGATTTATTTAAACAATTTTAAAAAATTATTTTGCTTCAAAATCCCGGAGTTGTTTGCTCAAGTAATGGATTTGCATTCAAGGCCCTTGCCGGAATAGGATATACTGTATTATCCCGAGTATCTTTAGGTTTATCCCACCATTCTTCTCCAAAACGATTCCAGCGTATTAAATCAGTACGACGATGCCTTTCCCCTAAGAATTCGCGACCAAGTTCATCTACAAATTCATCTTCTGTTAATTTCGATAAATTCTGTTCGTAACTGTGTTCTGCCCATTTACTCTCGGGGAAATTACGTTTGCGTACAGCATCTAACATTTTTGCCGCTCCTGCTATATCCTTTTCGCGAAATAGACATTCGGCAACAATATAGTACATTTCCGACAAACGAATTTCAGCAACATGATTATTCATAAATAATCCCTTACTATCAGGCAACCATGGAAACTTAATAAAACGCACTCCGGAATTTTCCTCACCTGTTTCAACATGCGATCCCTTTGCTAAACCTTCAGTACCTTCAGAAAACCTACCTACTTGATCCACATAATGCAATGGTTGATTGTTCCATTCTTCTGTTCCCAATATTTTTTCATCAGTAAAACCATATCCTTTATCGTAATCAAATGCATATTGTTGTCCTATTAAGAAAAAACCCTCATATGCTGTTGGTGTAGTTCTAAAAGGTTGTTTTCTGAAATCATCATCACTGAACTTTTCATATGGGCTACCTAACTTATAGGAATAAAGATTCCCTTTTAAATCTCTGGAAGGAGAAAGATGGATTCCATTCCAACCACCTCGCGGGTTATCCAACGAATATCTTGCTTGATAATGCATAAAAGCATCATACATCCATCCAAATTCATAAATATTTCTCGCATGAGGAAAAACCCAAATATTTTCAGGAGAACGTCTTTCTGTTAAACCGTCACAAAAAGGTCCTCTGTAATCAGGATCTAAAGAAAAACTCCCGTAAACTCCGTCAATTATATCTTGAGCAACTTTTTTTGCATCGGCATATCTATTTTCTCCTATCCAAACTTCTGCATTTAAATATAAACGAGCTAATAAAGCAGCTGCTCCTGCCTGGTTAAAACGTCCAGTTTTTGCTATAAGAGGCAATCCCGGCAAACTTTCTTTCAGTTCTTTTTCAATGAATTCGAATACTTCTTGAGGGGTAGATTGATCTACAACTGTTACATTGTCTGTTGAAATTGGGACATGTCTGAAAAAATCAATTAAAAACAAATAATACCATGCCCTCAAAGTACGTAATTGTCCAATATGATCGGCCTTATCTGCCTCTGTCAATCCGAAAGAAGGATAATCTAATTGTTGAAAATCGGCTATAAACGTATTGCACTGAACAATACCTTGATAAGGACCTACCCAACCACCGTTTATTGAGCCTTCCTCCGCTGTCCATTCATGACGATGCAATC
>JAAZMQ010000221.1 GCA_012798745.1 Bacteroidales bacterium | reverse complement strand
TTCGATTTGCTGAAAGCACTCGACGAAGTAGAAGGAATCGAGCGCTTCCGTATTTCGTCGATCGAACCGGATCTGTTAACCGACGAAATCATTCGGTTTGTAGCCGATTCAAAACGTTTTGCGCCTCATTTTCACATTCCCCTTCAGGCGGGCAGCGATGCCGTGCTCAAACTCATGAAACGGAAATACGATACGGCATTGTTCCGCCACAAAATCGAAATGATCAAAGAAACGATGCCCGATGCTTTCATCGGGGTAGATGTTATTGTAGGCGTTCGCGGCGAAACGGACGAATATTTTGCCGAAAGTGCTGCGTTCGTCAATTCGTTGCCTGTTTCACAGTTGCACGTTTTCACTTACTCCGAACGTCCGGGAACACAAGCATTAAAAATTCCGTATGTAGTGGACCCCAAGGTAAAGCATTCGCGCAGCAAGACGTTGCTCGACATTTCGGATAAAAAATTGCTTCACTTTTATCGTTCCCAGCAGGGAACCCGTCGGAAAGTACTGTTTGAACATACCCGCTACGGTCGAAAAATGTTTGGCTTTACCGAAAATTATGTACGCATTGTATCGGATTACGATGTCTCATTGGTAAATAGAATTATTGAAATAGAAATAGGAAATTTAAACGAAGAACATATGGCTATGGAAGCCATTTTCCTTAACCAACAAAAACAGAAATGCAAATGAAAAAAAGAACAAAAAAACAAGCAGGAGTGGGTTACTATTTGTGGTATGGCATTTCTTATCTTCATGCACTTTTGCCGCTGTCGGTCCTATATATTTTTTCGGATGCCCTTTATTTTTTTCTCTATTATCTTGCCCGCTATAGAAGAAAGGTAGTCAGAAAAAATCTGATGAATGCCTTTCCATTCAAATCGAAAAAAGAAATCGAGAAAATCGAAAAAGACTTTTATCTTTTTCTGTGCGATTATTTTGTAGAAACCATTAAGCTGCTGCATATTTCGGATAAAGAAGTGAAACAACGCATGAAGTTCGACAATCCGGAACTGATCAACGAACTGATCCAACAGGGCAATTCGTGTTTTCTTTGCCTTGGGCATTACGGCAATTGGGAGTATGTGCCTTCCATTGGTTTTTACCTTTCTCCCAATGCCTTTCAGGGGCAAATCTATAAACAGTTGCACAGCGATGCTGCAGATCGTTTTTTTCTGAAACTCCGTTCTCGCTTTCCGCCTAGCAATATAGAAATGAGAGATGCTTTTTTCACGATTGTAAAAAACAAAAGGGAGGGTCGCCCTATGGTGATTGGCTTTTTATCCGACCAGCGTCCGCCGCGCTATCTCGATCACTATTGGACTACTTTTCTAAATCAGGATACGTTGGCACTCACCGGTATGGAACGCATTGCCGCAAAATTCGGCTTTGCCGTGGTTTATCTGGATATCCGGCGGGTCAAACGCGGATATTATCGGGGAACTTTTTCCTTGATAACCGCCGATGCTTCCAAAGAAAAAAAATTTGCGGTAACAGAAACATATATGCGTAAACTCGAACAAACTATCCAGCGCAATCCGGCCTACT
>JAAZMQ010000220.1 GCA_012798745.1 Bacteroidales bacterium | reverse complement strand
TCAAGGCCCCCTCACGGGTATTGAGGGCGAATTTGTGGAGTACATGGGCAAACAAAAGGTGGCCCTGCGCATCGAAGCCATCCGCCAAGTGATGATGGTCACCCTCGCTCCGCAGATGCTGGAACCGCTCAAGTGAGTACTGTGGCCAAACTCGGCAATCGATAATGGGCAGCGAAACCGCTCTCGCCGCCCACCTATATATATAAGGAGTAGGTCTTATGACAACAACGCTCATGGGACTGAAAGGGCGAAGCTGTGAAAAAAGAATTGAAATTTCAACTAAACTGATTTACTATGAATCGTTCCTTTTTACTTGTTTTATTCCTCACTCTTTGGGTACAACTAAGTTGTACTAAAGAAGAATATAGCATTGGTGAATCCGTTGTAGTAACCGGAATTGTTACTGACAGGGAAACCGGCAACCCCATACCAAATGTGGTTATAAGCGACGGCTATTCTACAACCTTAACAACAGAAAACGGAGTTTATTTTCTGAAAAGTCATCCCGATGCCAGACACATATTTTATTCTATACCGGAAGAATATGAAGTTCCACTCAAAGGTGGTGCTCCTTGTTTTTATTCCGAAATAGATTCACAACATGATACGTGTGTAGTTAATTTCAATCTTACGCCTCTAAAAAATGGTATTGAAAATGAATTCACCCTTTTTTGTGTAGCTGATCCACATTTATCAACAAATAATAATGAAAAAAGATTCAAAAGTGAAACTATTGAAGATATAAAAAAGGAAACAAAAAAATATCCCATAAGTTATGGAATTACTTTAGGGGACTTAGTTTCTAATACCCCTGAATTTTTCCCAATTATAAAAAAAGAATTTTTAAACACAGAAATATCTTTTTTCCACACCATTGGCAATCATGATCATTTAAAATCTGAAAATAACCCATTAAAGGCAGTTGCAGATTTTGAATATCATTTTGGTCCAGTAAATTACTCTTTTAATCGAGGGAAAGCTCATATTGTGGTAATGAATAGCGTTTTGTATAAAGGGAGTGACATCTATAAGGGGGGATTTACTAATGATCAAATTTCTTGGCTGCAATCAGATTTGAGTCATGTACCAAAAAATAAGTTATTGATTATATGTGTTCATATACCTATTCTCAGTAGCAATAACATTTCAAATGAGAAAAAATTTATTGATATTGTAAAACAATTTAATGAAGTACATATTATGTCCGGACATTTCCATCGAAATAAAAATATCTTATATGAAAATGCCAATATTTATGAACATATAACAGCTTCAGCTTCCGGATTATGGTGGTCAGGAACGGTTAATTATTGTGGTGCACCAAATGGATATGCGGTTTATCAAATAAAAGACAATACAATAAAAAATTGGTATTACAAATCCACCCGATTCGATTCAGATTATCAAATCAGAATGTATACTCCCTATACGCTAGGTGATACAGAAGGTTATGTTGTTGCCAATGTGTGGAATGCCGATCCTTCGTGGAAAATCGAATTGTATGAAAATGGTATAAATAAAGGTCAAATGGAACAATTCACAGATTATGATCCGGGAACTTACGAGTTTTTAAAATCGAGAGGAACGACAGAGTTCTCTAATTTGTTAAGTAAAACTGATCATTTATTTAGACTAAAACCTAGCAATCCTTCTGCTTC
>JAAZMQ010000219.1 GCA_012798745.1 Bacteroidales bacterium | reverse complement strand
GGCCGGGTAAATAATAAAAATTGTTGTGAGGAGCAAAAGCAACCGATGTATCGTCTTTCGCTCCAAATTCTCCTACATGCTTCGGTTTGGCAATCGAATGATAATTTCTTGCCAAATGATTAGGCACAAAGTCAATGAGTACTTTCAGTCCGGCGTTATGCGTACGCGCAACCAATTCTTCAAATTCTTGTATTCGCTCCTTTACATCTACCGCTAAATCCGGATCCACATCATAGTAATCCCTTATTGCATAGGGCGAACCTGCTTTTCCTTTTACAATCTCGGGAAATTGGCGTGGAATACCGTATTCGGTATAATCGGTGGCAGAAGCATGAGCAAGTGCCCCGATATACCAAATATGGGTATAACCTGCTCCTCTAAGTTCGTCGAGGACTCTGTCGGTAATATCGTTAAATTTACCCGACCCATTTTCTTCTATTGTTCCGTGGGGTTTATTTCTCGAATTTTTATTGCCGAACAATCGGGTAAGAATCTGATATACAAATATCTTATTTCTTTGCATGATTTTTTTTCTTTAATGAGACACATCTTTTCACGATCTCTTGTGCCCCCTTCTCCCCTGTTTTTTGTAATGCACACGAAGCACCAAGTGCCATCATCTCATTAGAATGATTTAAATCGAACATAGAATATTTTTCAATTCCTTCGGTCTCAATAAGAATATCGCATAATTGTCTATCGCTAAGCGTATTGGAATTAGCCATTAAATTAAACGTTCTTTCAATCATATTTTTGAGATTTATTTTCTCAGGGGGAGGAATCATTAAAGAAACATTTACCCCCACTACATACCTGCATTTTTTGCGGATAATAGACACAGGAAAGTTTTTCAGAAGCCCTCCATCAACATAAGGAACATCGTTAATCACTTGAGGATAAAAAACAATCGGAATGGAACATGAGGCAACCACAGCATCGATCAAAAAATCGCCGTGTGAGAAAGTCACTGCACGAGCCCTGTTCCAATCGGTAGCTACGGCAATAAACGGAATTTTAAGTTCTTCAAACGATTTCGCTCTCAAATTATTTTTTAAAAACGATTGTAAACCCGTTGTTTTAAAAAAACCGGCCGTAGGCTTGGTAAATTCTATAAACTGCCTGAATTCTTTACCCTTAAAAAGTTCAGCTATTTCGTCGGGAGTGTAACCATCGGCATAAAAAACGCCCGCTAACGAGCCGGCGCTTGTTCCAACAATGACATCGGGTTTAAGGCCATTTCTATCCAGCACTTTAAGTGCTCCCAGATGAGCAAATCCTTTTGCACCACCTCCACTTAATGCATATCCTAAATTATAGGGGTAAGGGGGACGAAAAATTGACATTACATAAAAGATTTAAAAAAATTAAGAGACCCTACTTGAGATGGCATCCATCGCCTTTACAAAAATGGCAAAATTTTTTCATTATTCAAATGAATGAAAGCATTAATTTATCAACGATTGATGAATAATTTCATCCATGCAATTTTTCAAGCAGTTCGCCAATAGTTTGCTTTAAAACCGGATGAAGCATCTGGGGAGCAATTTCTGAAAAAGGAATAAGCACAAACTCGCGAAGATGCATCCGGGGATGAGGAACCGTTAATTCAGGCGTATCAATAATCAGGTCATCTATCATCAGAATATCGATATCGATTTGTCTGTCGGCATAATTACCATTTTCACTTTTCTCTGTTCTTCCCAATTGTCTTTCAATGGCTTGCGTGGTTGCGAATACATCACCAACAGATAAATCTGATGCAACTTCGCATACAGTATTTATAAACCAATTTTCCGATAAAAATCCTTCGGGTGGAGTAACATAAAAAGCGGATTTGGAAACGATTTTTCCAATCCGCTCTTCTATCCATGTATACGCAT
>JAAZMQ010000218.1 GCA_012798745.1 Bacteroidales bacterium | reverse complement strand
TAAAATCCCGTCAGTAGTGATGGGATTTTTTTTTTGACAGGAAACGAAATTTTTGAAGAATATGAAAAAAGTAGCCATTCAAGGGGTGCAAGGTTCTTATCACGAAATAGCGGCGCGGAGATATTTCGATGGAGAAGAGTTGGAAATTGTTCCGTGTCTGACGTTTCGCGATATTTTTATCGAAGCAAAAAAAGATCCCACTCTCATTGGCGTTATGGCAATAGAAAACACAATTGCCGGCAGCTTGTTGCCCAATCACGATTTATTGAAAATGAGCGATATGCAGATAGCCGGCGAGTATAAATTGCGCATTTCGCACTCGTTGGCCGCACTTCCCGGCCAATCGATTGAGGATATAAGAGAGGTGATGTCGCACCCGATTGCACTTTTGCAGTGCCAGGAGTATTTGAATACGCTGACAGGCGTGAAAATTGTGGAGCACGACGATACAGCATTGGCAGCTAAAGAAATCCATGACAGAGGATTAAAAGAATGTGCCGCCATTTGCAGTACGTTGGCGGCAGAGATGTATGGCCTTCAGGTGTTGGCCTCGGGAATAGAAACCAACAAGCGGAATTTTACCCGATTTCTTATTTTGGCACACAAAGAGATGTTGTCCGAAGTGCAAAAAGACAATCATATCAATAAATCGTCTCTTGTTTTTGTGCTTCCACATACCGAAGGAAGTTTGTCGCGTGTATTGACAATATTGTCTTTCTACGGTATCAATCTTACCCGTATTCAATCGTTGCCTATCATTGGTCGCGAGTGGGAATATCAGTTTTACATCGATCTTACTTTTTCTGATTACGAACGTTACAAGCAATCTATCGATGCCATCTTGCCTTTAACCGGCAACCTGAAAATATTGGGAGAGTATCGCGAAGATAAACAGAATATTAACAACAATAATGCTGCATATGAAAAAGTCGAAACAGATAGAACCTGCTGAGCATGTTAAAAATATTTCGGAATATTATTTTTCGGTAAAATTGGCCGAGGTAGCTCAAATGAATGCGCAAGGTAAGGATGTGATTAATTTGGCGGTGGGAAGTCCCGATCAACCGCCTTCCGAAGCAACCATCGACGCGCTGTGCGAGAGTGTCCGCCAGCCCAATGTGCACGGTTATCAACCTTATACGGGCATTCCCGAATTGCGCCAGGCATTTGCCGGTTGGTATAACAGATATTACGGGGTGGAGCTTTCGCCGGAAGAAATATTGCCGCTGATTGGCTCAAAAGAGGGCATCTTACATATTTCACTCACTTTTCTTAATGTGGGCGACGGTGTGCTGGTTCCCAATCCGGGCTACCCTACTTATACGTCGGTATCGGCACTGATGCGTGCCAACATTATCCCTTACGACTTGCTGGAGAACGATCATTGGCAGCCCGATTTCGATGCGCTGGAAAAGATGGATTTATCGGGTGTGAAGCTCATGTGGGTGAATTATCCCAACATGCCTACGGGTGCCAATGCTTCGCGTGAACTCTTCGAAAAATTGGTTGCTTTCGGCAAAAAACATCAGATCATTATTTGTCACGATAATCCTTACAGTTTCATCCTTAACGATCGTCCCATGAGTATTCTTTCTGTGGAGGGTGCAAAAGATATCTGTATTGAACTCAATTCGATGAGTAAAGCTCATAATATGCCCGGATGGCGCATGGGAATGCTGGCTTCGAATATGCAATTTGTGAAATGGATACTCAGGGAAAAGAGCAATATCGACAGCGGGCAGTTCAAGCCCATGCAGATTGCTACGATTGCCGCCCTCTCGAATCCCCCGGAATGGTATGCGCGGATGAACAAACTGTATGCCGAGCGCCGGATGATAGCCGAAAAGATTATGGATCTGCTCAGTTGTACGTACGATAAAGATCAAACCGGTCTGTTTCTGTGGGCAAAGATAGCCGAGAATGAAACCGGTAGTGAAGAGCTTATTAACGATATTCTCCATCATGCGAATGTGTTTATTACGCCGGGGTTTATTTTTGGGAGTAATGGTGAGCGTTATATTCGCATTTCGTTGGGTGTATCAACGGAAAGAATGCAGGAAGCTTACAGACGTATTGCGGATTATGTCGAAAACAAAGAACAACAAAAAAATAAGTGAACATGAAATTTTCATCGATTTTATTTCCGGGAATGGACGATAAACGTCCGCTTGTTGTTGCCGGACCGTGTAGTGCCGAAACCGAAGAGCAGGTGATGAATACGGCGCGGCAACTTGCTGCCATTGGAATAAAAATATTTCGGGCAGGGGTATGGAAACCTCGTACCAAACCGGGTGGCTTTGAAGGTGTAGGCAGTCCGGGATTGAAATGGCTGCAGCGTGTGAAAAAAGAAACGGGTATGTACACGATAACCGAAGTGGCTACCGAAAAACATGTGTACGAAGCGTTGAAATACGGTGTAGATATGCTGTGGATTGGCGCACGTACAACGGCAAATCCTTTTGCTGTGCAAGAAATTGCCAATACCTTGATTGGGGTGGATATTCCTGTGCTGGTTAAAAATCCGGTCAATCCCGATGTGGAGTTATGGGTAGGGGCTATCGAGCGTTTGTATAATGCGGGTATCACTCGTTTGGCTGCCATTCACAGGGGATTTAGCTCGGCCGATAAAAACGTGTATCGGAATGCACCCCAGTGGCATATTCCTATTGAACTCAAAAGGCGTTATCACGATTTGCCCATTTTTTGCGATCCCAGTCATATGGGCGGAAAACGAAGCATGATTCAGTCGTTGAGCCAACAGGCAATGGATTTGAATTACAATGGTCTGTTCATTGAATCGCACTGTTTACCCGATGAAGCATGGAGCGATAAAGATCAGCAAGTAACACCGGAGGAGTTGGATGGGATTTTGCATTCGCTGGTGATTCGCGATACGGTTCAGACTACCGAAGATCTTTCGACTTTACGTCGTCAAATTGACGAAATCGATAATCAATTGCTGGACTTATTGTCAAAACGCATGCGCGTGTCCCGTGAAATAGGGCATTACAAGTTGGAACACGATATGCCCGTTTTGCAAACCATGCGTTATGACGAGATATTGCGCGATCGCGCCGAACAAGCCGAGCGGATGGACATGTCGGGAGATTTTATTCGAAAAGTGCTCGAAAGCATACACGAAGAATCGGTACGTCAGCAATTGGTAATTATGGAGAAAGCTAAAAAGGAAAATCAATCAAATCAATCAAATATATTATAATCTAAATATGAGAATATTGATATTAGGGGCCGGCAAAATGGGATCATTTTTTGCCGATGTGTTGAGTTTTGATCACGAAGTAGCTATATTTGATACCGATCCCAAACGTTTACGTTTTACCTATAATACGCTGCGGATGATCGATCCCAAAGAAATAGAGGATTTTGCACCCGAAATGGTAATCAATGCCGCAACATTGAAATACACCGTCGATGCTTTCAACAATGTGATGCCTTATCTTCCCGAAACCTGCATTTTGAGCGATATTGCATCAGTGAAAACCGGACTGAAAGAATATTATGAAGAAACGGGGCACCCTTTTGTTTCTACTCATCCGATGTTTGGCCCCACCTTTGCCAGTCTGAGCGATTTAAGTAAGGAGAATGCTATCATTATCACTGAGTCGGGTGAAGAGGGGAAAGCCTTTTTTCGACGTTTGTATCACCGTCTTCGTCTTAATGTTTTTGAATATACGTTTGAGCAGCACGACGAAACCATTGCTTATTCGCTTTCAATTCCCTTTGCTTCTACCTTGGTATTTGCTTCGGTGATGAAACATCAAGATGCACCGGGAACGACTTTTAAAAAACATATGGCTATCGCTCAGGGACTTTTATCGGAAGACGATTTTTTGCTCACCGAAATTCTCTTTAATCCCTATACTCCGAAGCAGGTGGAAAGGATCAGGGAAAAGCTCAAGGATCTGCTTTCCGTTATTGAAGCAAAAGATAGTGATCGTATGAAGGATTTCCTTACCGAGGTGAGAAAAAATATTGAATAAAAAAACCATTAAGGTTCTACATAGACCCTGATGATCTTTGCATCATTTTCGGGTCGATTGTTGCTGTCGGTAGGGAGGGCCGCAATTCGATCGATTACTTCCAATCCTTCAATTACCTCTCCATGCACGGTGTATTCTCCGTCTAAATGGTGTACACCGCCTTGAGTGGAATAGTCGGCTTTTTGTTCGGGCAAAAAGAAAAACTTTCCCGGAGCAGCTGCGTACAACGAATCCACTATGTGAAGCACAGAGTCGAGTTTGGCATTAAAGGCATGAGGATCGGTGGATTTCAATCGAGCCAGTTCTTCTTTGTGGGGTGAGTAATGGGTACGGATGATTTTGTTTTTTATGGGTACATTTACGGCCATTTCCAGCGTATCCAGTTTCCCCGGCGTGTATATTGTTCCTTGTACGATATAGAATTGCGACATATCCGATTTTTTTTGCGGGTTTTCTTTGTCTTCTCTTCGTGGAGCGGCTAAAGCACCTTTCTTATGATAATGGTTCGGGAGGATTTCGGGCATGATCTCCATATCGGTGCGCCCCGATCCAATAGTAACGCCTGCAGGTGCATTGCGTGAGTCCTGAGCTCCTCCCTGTATCATGAAATCTTTGATAACACGATGAAATAATGTACTGTCAAAATAACCCTGTTTTACTAATTGCAGGAAATATTCGCTGTGATTGGGGGTATCGTCGTATAACATCACTTTCATATCGCCGTAATTGGTCGTTATAATTACGTGTGGATATTTTGTTTGTGAGTTTAAAACAGTTGCCCATGCAAATAGAACGAATAAAAAAAGAGTATATTTTTTCATTGTTTCTGTGTTTTGTTGTGATTAATTTTTTTATCGAAATACGTCTGAATTACTTCTCTTTTTTAATTAGGCGCCCTGCGATACAGGAAGAAGGCAACCGCATAGAATAAAATGTTTGGTATCCAGGCTGCAATAAAAGGACTCATCACACCCGACACGGCAAATGATGAACTGATGGTCATGTATAGAATATAAGTCATACTGAGTAATAGGCCGATCCCAATGTTGAGACCCATGCCACCCTTTACTTTTCGAGCCGATAGGGATGCACCGATAATGGTGAGGATGAAAGCCGAAAGAACAGAAGCAATACGTGAATGATATTCAATCTGAAAGGGTTGAATGTTTCCCATACCTCTTTTTTTCTGACTGTTGATATATTGTCGAAGCTGGGGGAGTGTCATCATTTGCTGGTCGGTTTTGGCAATTATAAAATCATTGGGAACAATCTGCATGATGGTGTCGATGCTTGTTCCTGTAGAAATGTGCTCATATAAGCCGTCGAAAGTGCGTATCTGATAGTTGTGTATTGTCCAATGATAATTGGAATCGTATTGAATGGATTGGGCTGTGAGACGTGATACGAGTTGAAGACTGTCAAATTTATCGAGAGAAAAATTGTAGCCTCTATTGGTGGTAAGGTCGAAATTACCGAAATAGGCAATGGTTCCGGGAGCTACCATAAACTGAATGTCGCGGTCGCCCACTTTTCGTTTTTTCGGATCAAAATATTTGGCTTCAAATTCGATGCGGGTTTTGTTGGCCGGAGGTATAATGTATCCGCCAAAAATAAAGGATACAATAGCAATAATCAGTGCCGAAATCATATAGGGGCGAAGCATTCGTTTAAAGCTGATTCCGTTGGTCAGAATGGCAATAATTTCGGAATTATTGGCCATTTTCGATGTAAAAAAGATGACAGCCAGAAAAACGAACAAGGGACTAAACAGGTTGGCATAGTAGGGAATAAAGTTGAGATAATAGTCAAAAACGATTTCTTTGAGGGGGGCATTGTTTGTCATAAATTTATCGATTCTTTCGTTGATATCGAAAACCACCGCAATGGAAAGGATAAGGGCGATCATGAAAATAAATGTCCCCAAAAACTTTTTAATGATGTATTTGTCTATTATTTTTAATTTAAAACGCTTATTCATTTCCTTTTTGGTCTATAATCGTCTCGTCACGTTTTCTATGGTGTTTTTTTCCCATAGGGAAAAATCACCTGCAATAATATGTTCTCTCGCTTCACGCATGAGTTGAAGGTAAAAAGCCAGATTATGAATCGATGCGATTTGCAGCCCTAGAATTTCTTTCGTATTGAAAAGATGACGTACGTAGGCTTTGCTGTATAATGTATCAACAAACGATGTTCCGTTCTCGTCAAGTGGCGAAAAATCGTTTTTCCAACGTTCGTTGCGCATGTTCATAATGCCGTTTTTTGTAAATATCTGACCGTTTCGTCCGTTGTGCGTGGGTATAATGCAATCGAACATATCCACCCCGCGTTCAATGGCTTCGAGTAAGTTGGCCGGCGTACCGACCCCCATAAGGTAGCGAGGTTTATCTGTTGGAAGAATTTCATTCACCAACTCTATCATTTCGTACATTTTTTCGGCAGGTTCGCCCACGGCAAGTCCGCCAATGGCATTCCCGTCGGCTTCTTTTGCTGCAACATTTTCGGCAGCACGGCGACGCAAATCGGGATATATGCATCCTTGAACAATGGGGAAAAGCGTTTGTGAATATCCATACGGACATGCGGTTTCGCGAAAACGGGCAATGCATCTGTCGAGCCAGCGTTCAGTCAGTTCCAATGATTTTTTTGCGTATGTATAATCTGCTGTTCCGGGTGTGCATTCATCAAACGCCATGATGATATCTGCTCCGATGATACGTTGAATGTCGATGACTTTCTCGGGTGTGAAAAAATGCCTCGAGCCGTCGATATGCGATTGAAACAAGGCTCCTTCTTCGGTGAGTTTACAGTTTCCGGAAAGCGAAAATACCTGAAATCCGCCACTGTCGGTCAGCAGGGTTTTATCCCAACTATTAAACTTATGGAGTCCGCCTGCTTGTTGCAAAATTTCAACTCCCGGTCGGAGATACAGATGATACGTATTACCCAAAATAATTTGAGCTTTAATATCATTTTTGAGTTCGGTTATATGAACTGCTTTTACACTTCCCGCTGTTCCTACAGGCATAAATGTTGGCGTTTCCACTTGTCCATGGTCGGTGGTAATTAAACCGGCTCTAGCGTTCGATTTCGGGTCGGTATGTTGAAGTTGAAAATTCAATATGGCTGCTTCCTGAAAATTTTAATGACAAAGATAGTAAATCTGTCATCATAAACTGAATAGATGGGATTTAAAAATAGTTAGTGAGGGGATAATCGTTGTCTTCGAAAGTATTATGATTCTCACTTAAACATTTTTAACGACAAAAGCAAGGGAAACCGCTTTAACATTTCTATTTTTGTAACTTATAAAAATCTCCTATTATTTAATAATCCCATAATATGAGCCAAATAGTTGATATAAAAGAATTAAATGAAAAGATTGAGAGGGAAAGTGCCTTTGTTCGCACAATTATGACAGGGATGAACAAAGTGATTGTCGGACAAAAACATCTTGTAGAATCGCTTCTCATAGGATTGTTGTCCGATGGGCATATTTTGCTGGAGGGGGTGCCGGGTCTGGCTAAGACATTGGCTATTAAATCGCTGGCTCAGTTAATTGATGCCAAATATAATCGTATCCAGTTTACACCCGACCTGTTGCCCGCAGACCTCATTGGCACAATGATATACAGTCAGCGTACCGAAGAGTTTATCGTAAAACATGGGCCTGTTTTTGCCAATTTTGTATTGGCAGATGAAATAAACCGAGCTCCGGCCAAAGTGCAGAGTGCTTTGCTTGAAGCCATGCAAGAGCGACAAGTAACCATTGGCGAAAAAACCTACAAGTTGCCACATCCTTTTTTGGTTATGGCTACGCAGAATCCTATCGAGCAGGAGGGTACTTATCCGCTTCCCGAAGCTCAGGTTGACCGTTTCATGCTGAAGGTAGTGATTGGCTATCCGAACAAAGAGGAAGAGAAAAAAATTATTCGTCAGAATATTTATGAACCGGTAACTATCGATTGTCCGATAATTGCAGCTGCAGATGTGCTAAGAGCTCGTGAAGTGGTTCGTGAAGTATATATCGATGAAAAAATAGAACATTATATCGTAGATATTGTATTCGCTACACGTTTCCCCGATCAATACGGATTGCCAACGCTTAAAGAAATGATCGGTTTTGGGGCTTCTCCACGTGGTTCTATCAATTTGGCATTGGCTGCCCGTGCTTATGCTTTCATTAAGCATCGCGGATACGTGATCCCCGAAGATATTCGTGCCGTTTGTCACGATGTACTCCGTCATCGCATTGGACTCACATATGAAGCTGAGGCTAATAATATGACTTCTGAAGAAATTATTAGCGAAATCCTGAATAAAGTTGAGGTTCCTTAATGTATTTTTGATCATTACTGAGAGATTGAATCAATGGAAACATCGGAACTGTTAAAGAAGGTACGCCATATCGAAATAAAAGCACGCGGTTTGTCGCAAAACATTTTTGCGGGACAGTACCATTCGGCTTTTAAAGGGCGGGGTATGATCTTTTCGGAAGTCCGTGAATACCAGTATGGTGATGATATGCGCGATATCGATTGGAAGGTAACAGCGCGCTACAATCGTCCTTACGTGAAGGTATATGAAGAAGAACGAGAATTGACGGTGATGTTGATTATTGATGTATCGAGGAGTCTTACATTTGGTTCTTCTACTATGATAAAACGAGATATGGTTGCAGAAATTGCGGCTACTTTGGCTTTTTCGGCTATGCTGAATAACGATAAGATTGGTGTTATCTTTTTTTCAGAAGAAGTCGAAAAATTTATTCCTCCTCGAAAAGGGAGCAAACATATTCTTTATATTATCAGGGAAATTTTAGGGTTTAAACCAAAAAATAAGGGAACGGAAATTAATGTAGCTTTGCGATATCTCACCAATGCTATCAAAAAACGATGTACAGCGTTTCTTATTTCTGATTTTATCGATCCCGATGATTACAAGCAATCACTGCGAATTGCAAATCGTAAGCATGATGTAGTAGCTATACAGGTGTACGATAAGCTTAGTACCAATTTGAAGCCTGTAGGATTAATGAAAGTAAAAGATCCTGAGACAGAAGAAGAAACGTGGATAGACACTTCGTCGACAAGAGTGAGAAACGAATACAGTATATGGTGGAATAAACGGCAAGGCGAAATGCATGATGCTTTTCGACAAAGTGGCGTCGATTATATTTCGGTTTCTACCGATGAGGATTATGTAAAATCGTTGTTACAACTGTTTCAGCAAAGAAGATAAGAAAAACATTACGTGAAAAGTCCGACAATTACATATTTGCTAAAGAAAGCAGGGTTATTTGCCTTGATGATTATATTATTTTCGGAATATTCAATTGCGCAGAGGGTGTCGGTAAGAGCTACCGTTGAGCCACCGCAGATTATGATAGGGCAACAAGCTTTAATTAACTTGCAGGTCATCGCACCCAAAGACAAAGTTATTCATTTCCCGGTTTACGAAAAAGAGATCGTTCCCGGTATCGAGGTAATTACGATGCTCCAACCGGATACCGTAATTGAAAACAATGTGATGACGCTTAATTTCAAGTATGTTGTCACTTCTTTCGATTCCACATTATATCATATACCTGCTATTCCTGTTTTTGACGGAACAGATACGATATTTTCCAATTCAATTGGTTTAAAAGTGGTTTCTCCGGCTTTAAAGGATTCTACTCTTGCTTATCTTGAAAAATTGAAAGCAGGCGAAACGGATTCTATCGATTTTAATCAGCTTGCGCTGTATGACATAAAACCAATACAAAAACCCCCTTTTGTATGGACGGATTATTTGGGAATTGTATGGATTGTTTTGGGTGTATTGCTCCTTCTTGCCCTTATTGGAGCGATTGTTTATTTTATCCTTCGTAGAAAAAAGAAAGGATATTTCTTTACACCACCTCCTGTGCTGCCGGCTCATGTTCGTGCTCTCCAAGAGTTGGATAGGCTGAAAACCGAAAAAATATGGCAGCAAGGCAGGGAAAAAGAATTTTATACACAGCTCACGGATATTCTCAGACAATATCTCTATGAACGATATGGCATGAAGGCAAAAG
>JAAZMQ010000217.1 GCA_012798745.1 Bacteroidales bacterium | reverse complement strand
TATAACCGGCATAGTAAAGAAGAAAACGATAAACACCGTCTTCGAGCGGTTCAATATCGCCCTCCCACGTAATTTTGGCATTATTGAAATCCATCCCATCAGGGAAATTTTCAACCGTTTCAAGATTTTCATAATCGATCGTGCTTTCGTTTCGCACGGTAAATACGTGATTGGTTGCGACATTATCGATGTACGTGGCTGTCAAACCACCTTCTTTGCCTTCAACATCATAAAGTTTGAACTGATTCATCTGTCCATAGGGACGCGGGTCGCCATAACGTGTCAGGGAATAATTATCCCACAGTAATCCATAGTTCTTGGTAGAAACGATAAAAGGAATGGAAACTTTGGTGTTGTACTGGAAAAGCTCTTCATTTTTGCCCTTATAATTCATTTCATGGGCTTGATGCTGACCTAAGCCATAAATGGCCTCATTGGCTGAAGATTCGAAAATCTGCCGCAATTCATACCCTTTAACGCCGTCAACCTGCATGGCTTCAAATGTTCTTCCTCCGGCTTGTTCTTGAAGGATCGCGTTCCCGTTCAAATCCAAAAAACGCACCGCTCCTGAGGTTTTTGATATCTCCACTTGTAATCCTGAAGTGGTTAGCAGCAAAAATTCCCCTTCTTCTGCGACTGTAAAGGGTACTTTTTTTGTTTTAGGCAACACTACAAGACTTTGTTCATCACCGAATTTGTCGGGAGTTGCCGAAACTCTGATGATATCGTCATCAAAAGGCTCTATCCTCACCGCTTTAGCTTCGCCCTCACGTGGATAAACGATTAAAGCATCTTCGTCGGAAGTCCACCCCTTACCGGAACATGAGCACCCGGCTATCGCTATTGATACAAAAAACAAAAGTCGTTTCATAAAAATATCTTTTATTAACCATGCCATTTCCTTTTCCGCTCTTTTACTTTGTCCAACACCTCAAGCGCAATGTTTACGTCGTTGACAATCTGAAAGTCAAACATCCCCACGCAGATAAAATCGGCACCATTTTGAAATGCCCACTCGAAACCGTCTTCCGGAGGAATGGCTCCGGCAGCCAAAACTTTGAAACCCATGACCGGAACATCGGTTTGTTGGACAAACTCCACCGTCCGTTCGGGAAAAGGACAAAAGCAGTTGTCGTGAAACTTGTTATGATCGAGATATACCTCTCCGTCAACCTCAAACGGCACGCGGTTTTCACGTGGATGGGCCGACCAATAACGGTCGTGGTGCATCGTCTTCATATAGTAATCCGGTATAATCCCTTCTGCTTCACACACAATCAGCGAATCGACGGTATGCGCCGCCAACCCTGCAACATATCCTTGCGAGCGTATCTTTTCCAACATCTTTTCAATCACATCCAACTGATTGTCGCGTACCAGCCAGTCACACCAGTTTCCCTGTATCTGAATAATATCCATCCCTGAGTCTATCGCCGTGTTGATGTTTACAAAATAATCCTTCTTTTCCATATCCGGATGTACCTGACAGATCACTTTCATTTTGCTTCCCGTGGCCTTCCGGTATTTTACCATCGTCTCTATGGTGGGAAAACCAATGTTGATGGTATTTATCCCTGCTTTTTCGGCTAACAGCAACGTCTCGAAGATCTTCTTTTCCGTATTATAAGCACGAAAAAGCGACGGCACATAGATAAGATCGCGCGAGTGTGCCCAACCTCCTATCAAATTTCCACCCAGTATCAGCCTGCTGATGGAATGGTTGCCGATTTTTCCACGGGGAAGCTCTCCTTTCAATTCCTTCAATTCGGAAGCTCCGATTTGAATGGTGGCTCCCGAAAGCGTATCAATTCCATATTTCCGGTTGTCGAGGGCTCCCCAACCAATGAGGCCCAACGCAGGCAGAGTCGCCAAATTCTTCAACACTTCACGCCGAGTATGAAGTATCGCTTCTTTATTATCTACCCAAGGCTCTTCCCTGCCTTTCTTTCGCCCGAAAGCCTCCTTGAATGCATATATCCCATACCCTTTTTCTTTCATGAAAAAGAGCAACAACAAAGCCACGGACTCGATAAAATTGGGATTAACGATATAATAGCTCCCTCCCGACTGGAACAACGAGGAAATACCGAAAGGAGGATAGGCAAAATAATATAAGGCCAACAGGAGAATGCCGCACACCGATGCCGCCCGAACAAAAACCCCTAAAAACAAAGCCAGTCCGATCAACAGCAAGGCGGCAATGTTCAATGGATCGATTATCTGCATCAGAAAATCGGAATCGGCCATCCAATGATAAAACCCCGCAAACGGTCCGGCCGCATTGGCAAGGTAGCTCGCTGCCGACCAGTTTTTGTCCCACAATTTTACCATCCCTTCGTACAAAAAATGCCAGCCGATGGCAGCACGAAACAACGTAATTACCCACCTTTTAGCAGTATTATTTTTCATTATATTGATGAGTTGAACTTTAAAAAATCTCTCTTAGCCGACAAGATATTAATGCTCACGTCTATCACTTGCAATGGTACGATATTGTCTTCAACACATTTATGTGACATTAAACATACCTTCTATTTACAAAACTATTATTTTTTTTTGATTTATTCGCCTCTTTGGCTCATTTTTAACTCGATAGACGAAAATATCCGGATGAACACCTTCATCAAAAAACATATCAAAGAGTTTTCCGCCGATGCGGAACGTTTTATATTATCCCGTCGGATCTTTCGACAAAAACGAGAAAAATTTTTATCTTCCGTCGCAAAGCGGGATCAGCGGTGTGCAAAAATTTCATCCTTTTTCGGAAAATGCACATTAACACTAATCAACTCAATTCCTCCGTCGGATTTTTCGACGAGAGACGAAGAAAAACAGTATCCTTTTTCGGAAAATCCGACGGGAAAAAAACGGGGTTTTTTGCGTAAAAACAGCCTTGGTTTGCCGGAAAAACGTTTTTATTTGTTAAAGCTTCTTATCAGAAGAGAGATAAATCAAAATTTTTGTATACGTCGGGAAATCCGACGAAGGATAAAAAAACTTTTCACTATTGTCGGAAAAACGATATTCCGACTCTATTTCCCGCTTTTTTATGGGATATCGTTCATGAAATCGGCAATTAAGCGTTTTGCACAACACAACCGGGGCAAAATCCGGTAGTTTTATGCATGTTAATATAACATTAGTGTATTTTGATATATGTTTGCATTATACATAAGAAGTTCTTTTTTGATATACGCTCTTGGGTTACCTCCACCAGTAAACCAAAACTGTACATATTCTGCCAATATTGTATTTGAATTAGGCAACCATCTACCCTCATAAAAATGATGGCCGACAGCACAATTGTAATTTGAACCTGATTAACTTGTTGATAATATTGCCTGGCATCGAAATTATCGGTAATTTGTGTTGGCAACGCATTATAAGCTATTCTTTATAGTTAATCCATACCTTCATTTGTCCGGGTTCCCTATTATCCCATGCATAATAAGGAATTAACTTGATCGTTTTACTGTTTGTTACAGCTTCAATGACAGTTATTCCGTTTAAAAG
>JAAZMQ010000372.1 GCA_012798745.1 Bacteroidales bacterium | reverse complement strand
CCGCTCCTGGCAAGGTAACCGCATCGAAGAACGCATCGTAAATTGCCTGGTTCGTCTCACTCAACTCGATGACGCCTTTGACGATCTTTTTGCCGTTGTGCTCCAGTGGGAGCATGGTCAAGCCGAGAGTTTCGGTGGTTGGATCGACGGACTCGGTCGCAGTGCTACTCGCCTGACTCGGCCTGCTTGCAGTGCAGCGGTAGTAGACAAAACGCCTGTTCTTTGCGTCTCCCTGAATCTGTCCCATGAGTGCAAACTCCTTGGCGACGCCCTCCGCGTTCTCGACCAACATGCCGTTAGCATCAATCTCCCAGCCAAGCATCTCGGCGATGATGTCGTCTGGGAACAGCGCCATCTCTAGCTCGCCGGTGTAACCATTGTTAGTCTGTCGCACGTAATACTTGATGTTGTCGGCATAGAACGTGCTTTCCCCGCCATCTGGCGTCGCAGAGAAGTTGACGACGCCCGGAATAGCTACCGGAGTACCCCAGCCTACCGTCCCGGCGGCGACCACAGTCGAGTCTCCCATCTCCGCACCGGTTTCCCCGGTATCCGCAAACGTAATGGCTAGGGTGGCGTCGTTGTCCTGAGCCACCTTGGTCGCGAGGTAGACGGCAGCACCAACACGTCTAGCCATAAATACAGCACTGATTACCTCATCGTTGTTTAGGGCATTGACGATCGCGCTGGCGACCTTTGCGGTGGTGGTGTGAGTCTCGCTTGCCAGTGGCACTACGACATCATGAGGCGAGCTCCCCCCCAGCAACGTGGTGGCTGTGACCGTGATTGTCACCTCTCCGTCTGTCGATGGTGGCTCAGTCACCTCAATACTCTGGGTTTGGGCGACGCCTTTGAACGCGACGTGGACTTGTTCCAGCCCGAATCGAACTTTATTCCCCATTTATATCCCCTCCTATTAACCTGACCTGGTAGATGATCTGGTAGAGTTCCTCGCTCTCGAGGTAGGTCTCTGTTTTCTGATACGGTAGTCTTAGTTCCTTGAGCTTGTCCTCGATCAATTTCTCGCTCGGCGGGTGCTTGATCGTGTGATACAGCTCCAGCTGATAGTTGCCCACCTCTGCATAGTTCTGGTTGTCGGCCTGGACGTCTGACCCGTAGGCGTGCAGCACGACCGTGTATGGCGGTGTTGGCGGTGTGACAAAGTGGTGGTAGGAACATGGGAAGCCCAGGTCCTTCATAGCCTGGATCAGCTCCAGGTATGTCATCCTAGCCACCCCTCTCGATGATACGTTTGATGCGCTGCTCGTAACCTGGGGCGTGTCGGTCAATGGCCGGAGCCATGTGAGGCCGCCCCTCTACCCTGCCACCGCCTGCCTTCGCGTGCCCGAATTCCAACAGGTGAACACGCCGATAGTGCTTCCGGTTCCAGACATTGTAGACGACTCCGCTGCTCAGCCGTCTCTTGGTCTTGGTGAAGCTCTTGGCATAGTCACCCGTGCGCTTGGGGGCCAAGTTCTTGACCTCTTCCAGCACCATCTCGGAGGTTCGTTCGGTTTCCTCCTCTATGGCCTCTACCACGTCGTCTGTGTATGCCTGAACTGCCTCAGTGATTGCATCGGCGAGCTGGTCAACTGTCACTGTCTCAGCCATCGCTACCAGCCTCCAGACACCTGAGTTTCACCCACATGCCGTCATCCTTGAGATGGTCGATGTGCTTGATGTCGTACGATTTGCCCTGGTAGAGCACTCGATGCTCGGTCGTGTTTAGCTGCTCGACGAACGGTGCGTACCGGATGACAAACCCGACTGTGTTTTGCTCGCCAACCGCTCGGGCGGCGAAATACTCCTGGCCCCATAGCTCACTGCGCTCGGCCCAGACGGGCTGCCAGTCGACCCAGCTCGTCGTTTGGTTGCCCCACTCGTCCTCAACCTCGGTGAGCTTCTGGATCACGATCTTACGCCGCCGGACCCGTCTCAGTTCCCGTATCTTGTCGAGCCTAGCCTGTTGTCTCATCCACTGCATCGAGCTCACCTACCCCAACCTGCAGCTGCAGGCGCAACAGTTCTCGGGCAAAGTTCTCCTCGAAATACTCGCTGGCGTTGTTGTGGGTGTAGCGGCAGTAGTCGAGGAGCAGGGAGGCCGCCGGCGTAGGCATGACGACCTGCTTGTCGCGCTGTTTCTCTGCCGCTAGAATCAAGTCGATTGCCTCTGCAATAGTCATCGGAGCTTCGGGTTCCTCCCCCTCTTCGGGTTCCTCAGGCTCTTCCATTAGTTGGGTGAGGATCGCGGCCAGCTCCGTTTCGTACCACTCGTCGGCAGGCAGCAGACAGCTATAATCGAGTTCCTTGCCCACGAGATCATTGAGGTATGCCTTGCCGCGCTCGATTATTGCCTGCAGGGAGCCATCCTCGTCGTCCCAGGTGATTTTGAGGTAGTCCTTTAGCACTTGGAGCACGGTGCATCACCTCCCTCTGAAAATGCGAAGGGCGGCGCCATTCGCCGCCCTGCGTGTGTTAGTG
>JAAZMQ010000216.1 GCA_012798745.1 Bacteroidales bacterium | reverse complement strand
CGAAACGCTCTAAGCGGTACACCTTTTGCGGATAAGTCTGCCCGATGTTGGCGCATCGGGCAGACAGGTTGTATTATCTTGACACTGTAAAAGTATATTATATCTTTCATAATACAAAGTAAAAATCGCATGATGCGAAACTTTTTGTATCGTTTTTATATATTTTTAATATACAAAGCATATATCAATGTTATACACACGGCTATTTTTTGATTTGCTTTTTCTGTTATTTTTGGCGGTACGTCGTACCCTTGCGACGATATAATGGCTTGGCGGATGAGGGGTTCGATATCTACCGCTACGGTTACGGGTATCGACGTCAGTACTACCGTTACGGCTACGGTCACCAAAAGACAAAAAAATAATCATACCTTCACACCTTGTAAAATCAGCTCACACCTTTTCAGAGGAAAATATGGGGATAATCTTTTCAAATCTTCACACCTTATAAAATCAGCGGGGGGTGTTTTTCATGCTTTTTTGCAACCAATTGCAACCGAATAATTGAAAAACGTCTGTCGGAGCGCTGCACTTTCAGTTACTGTGAACATCCTCAACCCTCCTCTCTTCCTTCATCTCCCCACATTAATTCTTCTGCTTAACTTTTTCGCTGAAAAAATACGAACCCACTTGCGAATGAGATGGATGTGTGTCGATTGACGATTTCTTGTGTTGATTTGCTTTCAGTTGCTGACTGTCAGCCATTTTCATCAGTTTGAATTTCACGGAATATAGTGCGGTTAAAATGAATGCGAGAAGGAAGAAGATGCCCCAACCCATAGTGGGGTACAGCCGGATGATGAGGATGGAACAAATCACTTGTAACGTTGCATACACGCTCGAAACCAGCCGATGTGACAAACGATATTCGTTGACCAGTATCTGGAAGAAATGCAGTCGGTGGGGTTGAAGAATGTTTTCCCTGCGAAGGAGACGGTGAAAGATGGTGCCGCAGGTTTCCACACCGTATACCAGCAGAAACCCTATCCAAATGAGATTGTGTGTCTGCATGATGAGCTGCAGTAGCAAGACAACCACCCAGAAGCCCAGCGTGATGCTGCCCACGTCGCCGGCAAAACATTTTGCCTGTTTGCGGAAATTGAAAAAAAGAAAAACCGCCGAGGCAATCATGGGATACCAAATCAGATCGGGATCGACAAACGGCACGAGACGAAGGTTGACGTATTGCAGCGATCCCAATATCACTAGCGAACAGAGTCCCGTCATGCCGTTGATGCCGTCCATGAAATTATAGGCATTGAGGATGCCCGAAAAAACAAAATAGCCTATTACGATTGCCCACCACGGATATGTGCCGAAAATACGGAGGGCGACGAATGCGAAGGTTATGCTTAAAATTTGAAATAACAGCCGTATTTTTTGTTTTACGCCGGATACGTCATCCCAAAAACTCACTGCCGCAATGGTGGTGAGCCCGGTGAAAATCCATGCCCCTTGCAGCGAGGGATTCAGTGCTAAATAGATCACTGCTGCCAACCAGAAGATGACGCCTCCGCCTCTCAATGTTGGCCGGTTGTGCGAACTGCGGCCGTTTGGTATATCAATGATATTCCACTTTTGTGCAATGTGAAAGTAAATCAATTCTGCTACAAAAAGTGTTATGAAGAGGCATATATATATCATGATGACATTTGTTGTTTTCTCTCTGTTTCCTGCTTGTGAAAAGAGGCAAAATTATTCACAAATATACCTGATAATTTTCAATTTTCAACCATACGACTAAAAAAATTAACCTTTTCCCTTCCCCAACCCCTTCATTTTCCATAACCTCCCCCAAATCACCCCTCAAAAAATACATAATTCGAATATTTTATAAAAGTATTTAAACATGATCATAAATATATTGGTAGCAATACCATATTTTCTACAAGCTTTTAGATCTTCCTTGTTTAACAACATCCTCTATTCAGATTTTTTGTGCTTACTCCTCCCAATCATTATTTTTGAACGTGCTAACAACAGCTGATATCACATCATTCGAGGTAAAAAAATCATCCGAGTTTAATATTCCGATTACGTCACCTGTGGCGGCTCTTATTCCTTT
>JAAZMQ010000215.1 GCA_012798745.1 Bacteroidales bacterium | reverse complement strand
GGTGGCCTTCCCGGTCTATGCCGAGCCGCTGAAACGGCAAATCATCGATATCTTGAAGATTCAGCTGGAGGACAACCAGAGTGCCGTTTGGGTAGACGAACAGCTGAACAATGTCTTTAAAAGTGAGTTGGCTTCACCCGATACCCCTCCCATACGAGCGCAACAGGCGATCTACGAATACCTGAAGAGATCCATAGGACAGTAGATACAATGTTTCCAATAAGCCAGCTCTTAATCTGAACTTTATATTCTTTTTATATCACTCGTAACTGGCTCTATTCTCGTTCGAATCTATTAGAACCATATTAGAACCATATTAGAACCATATTAGAACGAGATTAGAACCAAATACGACCCAGTTTATAACTATCTATCACCTTCGATAAATCAGAAGAGCTGCTCCACCGCAGGTTTACGGATGCCACATCTTCCCATGGGGCATCATAACCTTCGGAATATATCCCCGGCATGTTCAGGATATGTTTTTTTGGACAAGTATACTCATCCGATAAATCTCATGGGTTGTTTTAAAATAAATATTGAATGGCATCATATAGCCATAATCCGGAAAGGAGCCCTGCTCCGTATGTGAACAATGTGGAGGTGGAGTATTTGCCTTTCTTATGAAAACTTTTTGATAATTTGACGCACGTATATGTAATTGTTACAGCCATGAGTATTTTAGCCACTCCGAAAAAAATATTACTTACATCGTATATCCCGGTTGTCGAAAGCACGGTAAGTAAGATAAATATTCCAGTAGCGACAGCAAACGTCCAGCTTGTTCTGAGTTATTCTTTTAAATTTATATTATGTTAGTTGTTTTTGTTTAAGTTCTTTTGAAATTCAGACATGTGTCAGATCATCAAGGAATTCCACAGGTCTTTGGTGATTTCAGGACTTTTTTCAAGGAGCTTTCTGCCTCTCGAATTTAGGATAAAATTTTTCATTTAAATCCATCTTCTTCAAAGTGGTTAGGTACTTTTGTTCATCTAATCGGTTTGCATGTGCATCTTTCATGATTTGCTTGCAAAGTTCAGCCATTTTTAGAATATTTTCATTAGGATTTTGAATCCATAATGAAAACAATACTGCGTTATCGACTACTGTTCGAAATGTTACTGAATAACCGTCTCTAATTATGGAGACAACATCGGGATTGGACATTGCCTTTGGTTCAAAATTGGTGATGGTTGAAACTATCTTCTGCTGTAATTTTTCGGCTAATCTATTGCTCAGTGGATAAACACGGGTTTCAATTTTAAATAACTTGCGCATCTCTTCATTTTTTCTTGCGAACGCAACACGATTATGCGCAATTATTTGTTTATGATCGGCCATAGATATTGAAGATAACTCGCTTGATGAAAGACCTATTGGAGGATATTTCTTACTGGCTTCCTTATTTGCTTCCTCGTAATTCGAAACGTATTTCAATTCAAGACTATAAGATGAATTTAATGAATTTCTAACGATACGAAAACCGAGAGCAGTCCCGAAAGAAGGCTGAAAAGTAAATTCGACAAAAGCATTGAAATCGCCGAAAAATAATTTTTCCACATCTCCTTTACCATTAAGGTTATATTCACCTTGAATCAAATTATTCTCAATTCTCTTTAAAAAACGAGTCTCTTCGAGAATGTTTGTATTCTGAGAAAAGGCAAATGGTATAATCACACCCCATAAAAAAAATAATATGAATATTATTTTCATGATAAGTTTCCATTTAATAATAATATAATGTTCCACGATACCAAATGAAGTTTTTCACTCCAGGCAATGCACCATCATAAAATGAGGGATTTGGGCCATACCCACCAGCTTCATGAGTGTGTCCAAATTCAACTATATTCCTACCGTTATATTGCCACCCAATAATCGTACCAGTAGAATCTCTCCTTGGGGTTAAATTTATGTACGAATTATTTGCATCGTTTCTGGGGCCTATAACTGTTGTATAATAACCATCCTCAAATTTGAGGATTATCACTTCCACATAGTAAGGACTATTTATCAAACTTTCCAAATAATTATTT
>JAAZMQ010000214.1 GCA_012798745.1 Bacteroidales bacterium | reverse complement strand
TTTCCTGATCGTATTCGTTGGATAAAAGCTGCCGCTGAACAATATTCTTATATGGATACTACCCGAGTTGGGATTTTCGGTTCATCGGCCGGAGGACAAAATGCGATGGCAGGTGTTCTTTTTCATCTCGATTTTTATGATGCAGCCGTAGCGTCTTGTGGTTGTCATGATAATCGTATGGATAAAATGTGGTGGAACGAACAATGGATGGGTTACCCTATAGGGGCACATTATGCTGCTTCTTCCAATGTTGAAAATGCACATCTTTTGCAAGGGGATCTTTTGTTGATTGTGGGAGAAATTGATGATAATGTAGATCCCGCTTCGACCATGCAAGTGGCTAATGCTTTGATAAAGGCCGGAAAAGAATTTGAGCTGGTGGTTTTGCCCGGCGTAGGCCATACACTGGGAGGAGCATATGGGGAAAGGAAGCGAAGAGATTTCTTTGTTCGAACGCTTCTTCATTTATCCACTCCTTGTTGGAATGGAGAGAATGATAATGAATAATCTTAAGAAGATATCTTTTTAAGATTGATTTTTTTTTGTGAAGAATATCCGATTTTGCCTGTAGCATTTACAAATAATGCAACTTCAGAAAAAGAAAAAAATAAACAAAAATCTTCAGATGTTGTAAAAATGAGCAGAAATGAAAAACATAAACGACGAGGAGCGGTTTATTTTCAGACGGATGGCAGAAGGCGATAGGGAAGCTTTTCGCTTCTTTTTTGAAAAATATTATGTCGATCTGTGCAACTTCGTCAATATTTACCTGAATGATCCGGCTACGGCGGAAGATATTGTTCAGGATGTGTATGTTTATTTCTGGAACAAAAAAGAAAATATTTATATCGAAACTTCTATAAAATCGTACTTACTGAAAGCATCGAAAAACAAAAGTCTGAATTATTTGCGCAATAAAAAAGTCCGTTCGGGTATTCAAGATAGATTAGCAAAAGAATCCGAAACGTCTTGCGAAATTCCGGAAGTCCAAGAAGATAACCATCGACTACAAAAAATTATAAGAGAAGCGGTGGAAAGTTTGCCTGAAAAATGTCGGGAAATCTTTATTTTGAGCAAAGAAAAAAACCTTACTTACAAGGAGATTGCCGAAGAATTGGGTCTTTCGGTGAAGACTGTGGAAAATCAAATGGGTAATGCCTTGAAAAAGTTGCGTGAATTTTTAAAACCTTATTATGATGACCTTTTTATTCTTTTCCTGATTGCGTTTTTTTGCTAGGATGTTTAGCTCATTACTGATTATTCGCCTCAAAATTTTAATAATTGCGTTAAAAACAAAAAAAATTGAGAATTTATATAGGGGTATGCGGCGAGTTACGTGCCTTATATATAAAAGGCAGTTAAAAGCATGGAACGAAACATACCATGGAATATTGTTGCGAAAAGTTTTAAAGGAGAAGCAAATCCTGAAGAGCTCGAGGAGTTGAACGCTTGGTTGGATGCAGATGAAACCAACATGGATGTGTTTGACGAGATTTTTCAGGTCTATAAGTCGGCCTTTCTCATTCCATCTTATTTCGAACCCGATAAAAAAAGAGCATGGAAATCTATCAATAAACGGATAAATAAGGCGAATAAGGTTACGCATCTTGTTTCGAGGTTCAAATATGTTGCGGCCATACTGATCGTTGTCTTGTTAAGTTCTGCTTTTTTTTGGTTTTATACTACTCGTGTTAATCAGCTCACCCAACAATATACCGAAATTGTTGCACCGCCTGGTCAGAAAACAATGGTTGTATTGCCCGACGGTTCGACTGTTTGGCTCAATTCCGGCTCTATCTTAAAATATAACGGTGCTTTCAATGTAAAAGACCGTGAGGTTTTTTTGGCAGATGGGGAAGCATTTTTCGAGGTGGCCAAGAACAAATCGAAACGATTTCGGGTAAAAACAGAACATCTTTTTGTGGATGTTTATGGTACGGCTTTCAACGTTAAAAATTACAAGGACGATAATATACAAGAAATTACTGTAAGTGAAGGGAAAGTTGCAGTGGCTGACAATAAAAAAGAATTGCGGTTGCTAACTCCTTGCGAACAAGCTGTGTTGGACAAGAGAACAAACCAACTTTCTTTTACCAGGGGCGATCCGGATGCGGTAAGTTCGTGGAAAAACAGCGAATTGAAATTCGATAATACGCCACTAAGTGAAGTAGTGAAATATTTGGAGCGGTGGTATGGGGTAAATATTTATATTGACCCTTCTTCAGTAATGGAAAAGCACCATTATACTTTCACGATAAAAACGGAATCGTTAACCGAGATGCTTGAAAAGATGAAAGTTATCACTCCAATTGCTTACGAAATTAACGGCAAAGAAGTAAAAATCAGTTATATCCATTAAAATAATCTGCTTATGAAAAAGACAAAATCAAAAAAAATACAGACTTTCTCGTGGGAAAGCCTGTATGTCTGAGAAAAAATGTAATCAATATGTTTAACCGCAGTAACCTTCTTGAAGGCCAAATTGCCGTTTGAGACTTCAGGAACAGGGAAACTGCACAAAATTGACCTCACAAAGATATGGAAAAAGTAAGTAAAAATGAAGAGAGATATATTTTCTCTCACCTATGTAAAGTCTTTTTGGCTTTCATCCTTATTACCGGCTTGGGGATTTTAAACGGCAGAGCGGATGATAGTCATGCACAAGAGACGAGATTAACTTTTTCGGTGAAAAACTCAACCGTAAAAAGTGTGTTGAATCGCATTGAAAAAAGTACAGGTTTTTCGTTCATGTATGAAAACAATGTGATCGATGTGAATTCGAAAGTAGATTTTGAAGCCAAGAATGAAAGCATCGAAAGTATTCTAGAACGTTTGTTTGGAGG
>JAAZMQ010000213.1 GCA_012798745.1 Bacteroidales bacterium | reverse complement strand
CCAGTTCAAACAGCTACATTTGGTGGAGATACTTCCAATAGGGTTAACCAAAAGATGTACTGGAATAGATTAAAAGATGAATTTGATAAATTTATTTGTGGTCATTCTTCATATAAAGAAGAACAAGAGAAGCTTTTGTCATCAGGTAAATTATTGGGTCCTGGCGTAGTATCTTCATTGGCAACATGGATTGCTCCTGCTGTAGGAATGCCACCATCGATAATAGCCCCAGCATTGGTGCTTCTTTTGTATATTGCAGCAAAAATTTCAGTTAAAGCATATTGTGCAACAAAAAACTTTTAATACTTAATCAGTTGAGTCTGCTCCGAAAACCCCGAAACCAGATTTTGATGGGTTACAAGTCACTAAAAATCAAGGTTTGTTTTTAAACACTTTTAGCAAAAAAGACTTTTCGTAGCAGACTCATCAGTTAAAATTATTTCTGAAATTGAGGAAATAATAATGAAATTACTAACGTTGCTGGGACAAAAAGTTTGCAAGTCCACCCGACATCGCAACCTGGAATGGTACGATAGTAGCTATGCGTATAGCTTATATAAACGAGGGATTTAATTATATTCGTTTTGTTGAATGACAATAATGTTGTAATTTTACAATATGAGAGATAATATCATAGATATCACTGTATGTATTGGCCGGGATTTGAAATCGAGAATCACGGTGAAAAATCTTTATGATATGATTCAGAATCAAAATTTGAAAGATGTAAAGATTGATTTTAGGAATGTAAACTTTGCTACTCGAAGTTTTATGGATGAGTTCTACTCCATCTCACAAGTCAATAAGTACCTTGATGAATTGTCGTTTAACTAAATCTTATTTCAACTGTTCACATTCTGAAATGCAAAAAACTTAGATCCATGGAAGAGATTTACCCGAATTTATTTATCGGTTCTGATGATGACTATAAATTCCTATCGTATGATTTGAAGGGATGGTATGTTATTCATGCTTGTAAAGAACCCTATCACAGAAATGCATTGCGTTATGTGGGAAGGTCAGCCCCTAAAGATCATCCGGAGTATTTGATTGCAGAAAGAGACAGTCACTTAATATTGAATTTGGTGGATGTTCCCGATCCATCATATATAAGGTCTGCTTCCTGACGATTTCTATGAGGCTGAAAAGAAATTTCTGGAGATATATCCATTCTATTCACCCAATAATGGTATGAGAATATATGCATTGAACAACTGGGATAATTATGGAAATTATTAGTCTGGTTTTATCTATAATCGCAGTACTTGGATCTGAAAGATTTTTAATTCCAATTTGCTCACTTTATTGATAAGACGAACAAAACCACTCAATTGGGTTTATCTAACTTTTGCTCTTTCATAAACCAGACAGTATTATTTGAGTTATGTACCGACACTTTTTTAAACGCCTGTTCGATTTTGTAATCGCTCTGATAGGATTTATCATCATAAGCCCTCTGTTCCTGTTGTTGTGGATTTGGCTGTCGATTGCCAACAAGGGAGCGGGGGCATTTTTTCTGCAAGAGCGGCCAGGAAAGGACGAAAAGATTTTCAAGGTGATTAAGTTCAAGACGATGAACGACCGGCGGGATGAGAATG
>JAAZMQ010000212.1 GCA_012798745.1 Bacteroidales bacterium | reverse complement strand
TTCAACTTTAGGTATTTCGGGATGAGTAATTTGAAACGAGCTGTCGTTCGCAAATAACGAATTCATGGTTGTTTGCTTATCAGCCTGATATTTGTTTCCGTAGCGTATCAGTGAATCTAGAAATTCTTCACCCCTGCTGTTAACGCCTAAAAACTGCTCTCGTGTGATACCGGGCAACGAGTCGAATGCACCGGCAAGAGCGAGGGATTCGATGGTTTTTTTATTGCATGAACTCAGGTTGACGCGCTCCACAAAATCGAAGATATCCTTAAACGGTCCGTTTTGCATTCGCTCATTAATAATATTTTGCGCGGCACTTTGTCCTACACTTTTTATGGCAGCCAACCCAAAGCGGATGTCGCCGTTTTTATTCACGGAGAATTTAAGGAGCGACTCGTTTACGTCGGGACTCAATACATTAATACCCATCGCCTTGCATTCGTCCATGAATTTGGTAATTTCCGACAGGTTGTTGAGGTTGTTAGACAATACAGACGCCATGTATTCCGACGGGTAATTGGCTTTCAACCATGCCGTCTGATAGGCAATCAGCGAATAGCATACGGCATGCGACTTGTTGAATGCGTACGATGCGAATCTTTCCCAATCGGACCATATTTTGTTCAGTATTTTTTCGTCATGACCATTTTTTTTGCCTCCCTCGATGAATTTTTCTTTCAATGTCACCATTTTGTCGATGAGTTTTTTCCCCATTGCTTTGCGTAACTCATCCGATTGGCCCCGTGTGAATCCTGCCAACAGTCGCGATAAAAGCATCACCTGCTCCTGATAAACGGTGATACCGTAGGTTTCGCTCAAGTATTTTTCCATAACAGGGATGTCGTAGGTTATTTCTTCGCGGCCATGTTTGCGGGCGATGAACGAAGGAATATAGTCCATAGGTCCGGGTCGATACAGGGCATTCATGGCAATGAGGTCTTCGAATTTGGTGGGGTGCAATTCTTTCAGGTATTTTTGCATTCCTGCCGATTCGAACTGAAACGTTCCCGTGGTTCTGCCTTCGCTGTACAGTTGGTAGGTTTTGGGGTCGTTCATATCAATAGCATTGATGTCGATTTTGATACCTTCCGTAAATTCGATATTGGCGAGCGCATCTTTAATAATGGAAAGCGTAGTCAAACCCAGGAAATCCATTTTGATGAGCCCGGTTTCCTCGATTACGGAACCTTCGTATTGGGTAACCAGCAATTTTTCTTTCGAGTCTTTATCGTCTGCCGTGCATATGGGCACAATGTCCGAAATATCGGTTTGCCCGATGATTATTCCGCAGGCATGCACACCTGTGCTGCGCACATTGCCTTCGAGCATTTCGGCATACCGGAGGGTATCTCTCACAAGCGGATCGGTACTGTTGGCTGCTTCTTGAAGTTCGGGCACGTAGTTGATAGCTTCACGCAGGGTGACTTTCTTCACATTGGGAATTCGGTCGGGAACGAGTTTTGCCAGGCGGTCGGCTTCCGACAAGGGCAGTTTGTGTACACGAGCCACGTCGCGGATAGACATTTTGGTGGCCATTGTGCCATAGGTGATGATGTGGGCTACTCTGTCTGCACCATATTTTTCGGTAACCCATCGCAATACTTTGCTGCGGCCTTCATCATCGAAATCGATGTCGATATCGGGCATGGAGATTCGGTCGGGATTGAGAAAACGCTCAAACAGCAAGTCATATTTCAAAGGGTCGATATTGGTAATTCCCAAGCAATAAGCAACAGCTGAACCTGCTGCCGAACCCCGTCCCGGACCTACAGCCACATCCATTTGTCTGGCTGCATTGATGAAATCTTGCACAATGAGAAAATACCCGGGAAATCCCATGCTCTTTATTGTTTCCAATTCATACTTCAATCGTTCTTTTATTTCTTTCGAAAGTGGTTCACCGTATCGTTTCTGTGCTCCAATTTTTGTGAGGTGGGTCAAATAGTCTGCTTCGAGTTTAATGCGGATCACTTTGTCGTAGCCACCCAAGCGATTGAATGCTTTTTTCCCGAATTCTTCTATTAAGGCTTCGCGCGTATAACGTGTTTTGTAAATTTCTTCTGTACCGAATGCCGGATCAATAGGGAAGAAAGGCATGAGCGGTTCATGATCAATGGAATAGAATTCCACTTTATCGAGAATTTCAAGGGTATTTGTCAAAGCGAATGGAACGTCCGAAAAAAGAAAGTTCATTTCTGCCCTCGTTTTCAACCATTCTTGTTTGGTATAGCGCATGCGGTTGGGATCGTCAAAATCTTTTCCCGTACTCAGACAGATTAATCGGTCGTGTGCATCGGCATCTTTTTCATTTACAAAATGAACATCGTTGGTAGCAACAACTTTTATGTTGTATTTCTTGGCTATCCGAAGTAATTCTTTGTTTACTTTTTCCTGTTTGGGGTAAGTCGTTTGATCGGCATCGGCGCGGTCGGTTTTGTGACGTTGCAGTTCCAAGTAAAAATCGTCGCCGAAAAGGTTTTTGTACCAGCGGACGGTTTCTTCGGCTTCGTCAATTTGATCTTCGGTTATCTTTTGGGGAATTTCACCGCCCAGGCAGGCCGACAATACAATTAATCCTTCATGATATTGTTCCAAGAGTTCCTTATCGATGCGCGGACGATAATAAAATCCTTCTGTCCAGCTTTTAGATACCATCTTGATGAGATGCTTATAGCCGGTGAAATTTTTTGCCAATACAATGAGATGCCATCCGCTCGAATCGATTTTGTCGTTTTGTGAAAAACGATTGCGCCGTGCTACATAACACTCGCAGCCGATAATGGGTTTAAACAATTTGTTTTTGATATCTGCAAGTTGACTCTGAAGTTTGTTTTCCTTTTCGGAATCGTTTTGTTTTTGTGCCTCTTCAATCTTTTTTTCCAGCTTCTTGATTTCGGCATTTAGTGGAGCATTCTTTTTGGTTACATAGTTGATGAACTCCTTAATACCGTACATTACTCCGTGATCGGTGAGAGCCATGCCTCTCATCCCGTCATCGATGGCTTTATCCACCAGACGCTGAATACCGGCTTGTCCATCGAGTAGGGAATATTGTGAGTGAACGTGTAAATGTACAAATGATTGCATTTCAAATGAGTAATATTTTTGTGATGTTATTTGGGACAAATATACTCAAAAAAACAGGTACTTTTGGAAAGAAAAAGAAGGAAGTTAGCGGTTGTTTTCGTATCTCGTGGAAATAGAGATACTTCACATACATTGAATTTAACGAGCGAAAAAGAAGCGAAAGTCATGGATATTGAATACAAACCCGGATAAAAATACAAAGAAATTTCTTGAACCACTTGCGTCAGGTTTCCGGGAAGCATGAAATGGTTTGAATTGCCTCCTCCCCCTGTCGGATTTTCAGAAGTGAACAAAGAGATTTAATTTTGTGATTTCTGGCTTTCAGAAAGGAAGAAATTGGTTGATTTACTCCCATCGGATTTTCAGGAACCTTGAAATGAATTGAATTTCCGGTTTATCGTTTTCAGAAAGGAAGAAATAGAAAAAATTTCCGTCTTCGGGTTTTCCGACTGCCGGAAAAATATTGATTCGCTGTCGTCGGAAATTCAGTTGGCAAGACGAAAAAAGGTTACCGGATTTAATATCTATTTCCAGATCAACTTTCCTCATACAAACAAATTGGGAAACAGTATTTTTACCAAGGGAAGGTTTAAAAAAATAAGCGAGAGTGCCGTAAAATGCTTTCAGGCACTCTCGTTGTATT
Source organism: Bacteroidales bacterium (assembly GCA_012798745.1). Classification (GTDB taxonomy): domain Bacteria; phylum Bacteroidota; class Bacteroidia; order Bacteroidales; family Dysgonomonadaceae; genus Anaerorudis. The sequence continues at coordinate 1,970 of JAAZMQ010000212.1, read as the reverse complement.
CTCTTTTGGTGTTTGATTGCTTATGCGTCTCCCGTTGCTTTTTCGAGTCTCTTCATAACAGAAAAGATGAAAATACCTGAGATTACGCAACATATGATAAGGATGCTCCAGAAACCGACCAAGGGGAGTTTTTCCCAGAATGTGCCGATGACGCCCACAAGCAGATTGCCGATGGCTGTTGCTGCCAGCCAACCTCCCTGCATAAGTCCGCTATATTGAGGAGGCGCCACTTTGGATACGAACGACAATCCCATCGGGCTGAGGAATAATTCGGCTACGGTTAAGACGAAATAAGTGTTTATCAACCAGGATGGAGATACCAATTTGTCCGATACTCCCGAAATTTCGGCGGGCGCAGGAAGTCCTATGGAGCCGATTAGCATGATGGCAAATCCAACGGCTGCCAAAAACATGCCGATGCCGATTTTTCGTGGCGCCGACGGTTCTTTTCCTTTATTTGCCAAATAGCTGAAGAGCGCAACGGTAAGTGGCGTTAAGATAATGATAAACATGGGATTGAATTGCTGGAATATTTGTGGAGTGATTTTGATTGTTGCGTCGATACCTTTTATATTGGCAAAATAATATCCTGCCACTCCTGCAATTCCTGCTACTGTGAGTAGAAGTCCGACTTTTTTATTGGGTTTGCTTCCCAACAATCCAATGGTAGAAAGGTAGATACCATACAGAAATACAATCAGAGATAACAAAGGAAACAGACTGAACAACAATGTCCACGTTACAGGGAGAGTGCTCTGTGTGTAATCGCGTGCAAAGAAAGTCAGGGTGAGCCCATTTTGATGGAATGACATCCAGAAGAATATCACCACGAAAAATACCAGAAGCAAAGCTATCATACGCTCTTTCACTTCCTCTTTCGGCATGATTTTTATCTCTTTACCGTTAGCTTTTGATTCTTCTATTTTCTGTTTTACCGTTTTATCTTCTGCTTTCCAGGTTCCTTTAAACAGCATAAATATCAGCACAGAGAAAATAAGGCTGATGCAGGCCACGCCAAATGCCAGATTATACGAAATGGAGAGCGATTCGTTTACGTAACGTTTCCCGAAATTGCGGGCAAAATCGTCGGGGTGAGGGCCTCCGCCTAATTCCGGATCGGTAATATGTATGGCCTGTATCTTGGCTATGATGGCTGCTTTTTCTTCGGCATCTGCCGGATCGCGGCTTTGCAGTATTTCGTACTCACGAGTGGTGACCATCATAGCAGGGTCGGTAATTTTTCCTGCCTGGGTATATTGATGTAATCCGGCTGCCTTCAAGCGGAATAGAGCTTCCTCGATCTCTTCCGTAAACACAGCTTTATGTTCTTTTTTTGCCTTATTGAGTACGGCTTCAAATTCTTTCCCGGTAAGTTGTTGCTCTTCGGCGGTGAGATATTGTGTGATAAATGTATTTTTGTCGACAGCTTGTGCTTCGTCGTTCAAAATAACATAATTTTTAGGAATGGATGCATCGTATGTGAAATTGGATGATCGCAATACGGCATTGTTGATGTAATTGGCTGCACTTGGTGCAAAGAAAGCGCCGATGTTGATAAACATATAAAAAATGGAAAAAGCAATGTCCCTGTTTTTACTGTATTTGGGGTTATCATACAATTTTCCGAGGAGCGCCTGCAGATTACCTTTGAAAAATCCGGTCCCAAGCGCAATAAGTATGAGTGAACCAAACATTACGGCCAGCCCAATGGCATTGTTATCCATTGGAACCGCTAGCAAGAGATAGCCGACAAACATCACGAAAATACCCAGCAGAACGGTTTTTCCGTAACCAAGCACTTTATCTGCCAAAACTCCTCCAAATAGGGGTAAAAAATAAACAAGTGCGAGAAAAGATCCATAAATCATGCTGGTGGAAGCCGATGTTAATCCGAATTTTGCTTGCATATACAACGTAAGGATAGCCAGCATAGTGTAGTATCCAAACCTTTCGCCCATATTGGTAAGGGC
>JAAZMQ010000211.1 GCA_012798745.1 Bacteroidales bacterium | reverse complement strand
GGGATAATGAAGGGATACCCGTCGAAGTGTTGCCAAGGTGATACCAGGGATATGCAAAAGCATAAACTGAATGTAAATACTGGAAAAAGACAACTGCTTTAAGTGCAGTTTAACTAAAATTATTTGTAATTTTGAAATTTCACTGTTGCTTACAGTGTGTGTGGGGTTCAGTGGTCTGTTAAGGACTATGGCTCGTAAAAAAAGGTCGCTGTAAAACTAATGTGAAATTGCATCGTAATCCCGCCCGACACCATACCATCAAACGTTGTAGCCAATTATACAGAATGAATTTTTACGAGCTTTTTTTGTTTATCTTTCCGAAAAAATCAAAACTTAATCGAGCATGAAAAAAATAGTTGGTTTATATATCATTCTGACAAGTTTTACAATCTCAGCACAGCAATCGAAATTTACCGATGTTTATCCTTTCATCGAAAATACAGCGGTATTTGAAATCAACCAGACTGAAGGTCACACGGTTTGTATTCCTTTGAAATCGGTTGGTGAAGCATTAAATCTTCAGAAATCGAAGTCAGAAAATGCACTTTCGCTGAATGGAAGATGGAAATTCCATTTTGCCAACACTCCCGAAGGTACACCCAACAACTTTTTCGAACCAAATTTTGATGATCAGAAATGGTCTGAAATTACAGTTCCCTCCAACTGGGAAATGCAGGGTTTTGGCGATCCGTTGTTCCGTAATGTTGCACAACCATTTCGCGCCAATCCGCCATTTGTTCCGCGCGAATACAACCCTACTGGTTCGTATCGCAAAACATTTACCATACCGGCAAATTGGAAAAGCAAACGCATTTTTTTGCGCATGGAGAAAACCGCTTCGGCTTCGTTTGTTTGGATCAACGGACAGGAAGTTGGCTACAACGAAGGTGCATTCGAGTCTGCTGAATATGATGTTACCAGTTTCCTGAAACCAGGAAAAAATACAATTGCGGTGAACGTAATTAAATATTCAGATGGTGTGTATCTCGAAAGTCAGGACTATTGGCGCCTGGCTGGCATTTTCGACGATGTTTGGTTGTATGCAAAATCGGATGTACATATCTTCGACTGGTATGCCACTACCGACCTGGACGAAAACTATGAGAACGCAAAACTGAATTTACAGATTACCGTAAAAAACCATTCTAAAACCGATAAACAGAACTACAAAGTTCGCACTTCGCTGTTTAATGCTCAGAATGTACTGGTCCAGAATTTTACTTCAGAAGCATTTCAGATAATTGCTGATAATAAGCAAATTACAACTGTTTCTTCATTGGTGAAAAATCCCGGAAAGTGGACGGCCGAAACGCCCAATCTTTACCGGTTAACACTGGAATTAATCAACAGCGAAGGAAAAACCGAAGAGGTAATTACAGGTAGGATAGGTTTTAAAGAGACCGAAATTCGCCATCAGGTTTTTTATCTGAACGGAAAAGCCATCAAACTGAACGGTATAAACTCGCACATGCAACATCCCGATTTGGGGCACACCATGGACGAAGCGACCATTCGGAAAGACTTTGAAATACTGAAACAATTCAATATCAATTGTGTACGGACGTCACATTATCCGCCGGTTGCAAGGTATCTGGAGTTGGCCGACGAATACGGATTGTATGTTATTGATGAAGCAGGTGATGAGGCACATGCAACTGAATATTTAAGCGATAAAACTGAATGGGAGCCCATGTACCGCGAGCGGGTTCGCAAAATGGTGCTTCGCGACCGTAATCATCCATCCATTCTGTTTTGGAGTGCTGGAAATGAGAGTGGTGAAGGGAAAAATATTTGTGCCGTGATTGATGAAGGACGTAAATACGATACTACACGATATTGGATGTATGGCGGAAATGCTTTTTCGCATTCTTGCGAAGAGATTATTGGGCCACGTTACCCATCACCTTTTGACCTCAAAAACCAGGTGGGGATGGTTCCTGAAAGTGTAGATCCGCGTCCATCGTTTATGGACGAATACCTTTCGGTGGCTGGAAATGCCGGTGGTGGACTGGACGAATATTGGGATGTGATTTACGAGTATCCACGAATCATGGGCGGAGCAATCTGGGATTTCGTGAGTCCGGGCTTGCGCGAGCCAGTTCGTGAATTGAGTGATTCCTCACCCAACAATGTAGCAACTCACATCATGGGGCGAGCCAAGCTAGTTGCCGGACACGATGGAAAAGGTATTGATCTGAATGGTCACGATCAGTGGGTGGAAGTTTATCAGGATAGAAATATTGAAATCTCGGGTGATGAACTAACGGTTTCACTTTGGATTTTTCCACGCGATTTAATGAAAATGGGGGGAACACTGCTCACCAAAGGAAACAATCAATTTGGTTTGCAGCAAATTGGTGACAACTCGCTCGAGTTTTATATCTACACTTCGAAAAAAACAGTTGTCCGTTGTGAATTACCCAACGATTGGACACAAAACTGGCATCATGTAGCAGGTATTTATAACGGGAAATCGATATCACTATTTATCGACAACAAAAAGGTGGCTGAAGAACTGGTCACCGGGAACATTACCAATTTCCCTTTTCCTCTTAATGTGGGCAAGAATGCCGAGACACATGGTCAGCACATGTCCCGTTATTTGTGCGATGCCATAATTGATCAGGTGGGCATTTTTCAAAAAGCGATTGATATCAATGATTTATTTGCTGCAAAACCTGACTTGAAAAATATTGCAGCTTTGTGGCTCGATTTTGAACAGGAGCAAAACGATGGCGAGTTTTTCAGCTATGGAATTGGTGCGCGTACCTATGGAAGTATATCACCCGATCGGGTTCCGGAGCCTGAAATGTGGCAAATGAAAAAGTCGGCTCAACCCATTTCTGTAAAGTGGAGTAATGCCGAAAAAATGGAAATTGAAGTGCAGAACCGAAACTTTTTTACAAATACGAATGCCTTTGAAGCACGTTGGAATCTGGAGGAAAACGGAATATCAATAGCTTCCGGAAAATTGGAGGTGGATGTCGAACCGGAAGCAAAAAGGATCTACGTTCTTCCTATACAAAAGCCTCAGCTAAAAGAAGGTGCAACCTATTTGACAACAGTTAGTTTTCATTCGAAAGAAGCTACACAATGGGCGCCTAAGGGTTTTGAACTGTGTTGGGATCAATTGGAATTGCCATGGATTGTTCCTGCCGATAAAAAAATGGTACAGCATCAGACCAATCCTTTAAAAGTGATGGATAATGAGCAACATTTGATTGTATCCGGAGTAAATTTCGATTATACCTTTAACAAAGCCGATGGACAATTGTGCTCCATGAAATATATGAGTAAAGAATTGCTGAAACAGGGAGGACAACTTAATGTATGGCGTGCTCCAGTGGCTAACGAACTGGACGACTGGACCAATCCTGCACTTAAAATATCTCCCAGAACCGAGGGCTACGGCAGGATGGTTGCCAATGCATGGTACTCCATCGGTCTGGATAATATGAAGTCAAAACTTGAATCATTTCGGGTTGAAAATAAGGGTGAAAATGTAATTGTCACTGTTCGTGAAATTGCTCTTTTTGGAAATGCAGACAGGGCAGGATTCGAAAATGAGATGATTTATATGATTTCGCCCAATGGTGAAATTAGTTTACAGCATACGATTAATCCGAATGGGAAAATGCCCATGTCGCTGCCACGCATCGGAACAAAATGGGTTTTCGATGACCAAATGCAAAATGTTGAATGGTTTGGACGTGGGCCGCAGGAGAATTATCCCGACCGCAAAACCGGCTACCGTACTGGGCTTTATCAGTCAACAGTTGATGCGATGTTTGTACCGTATTTGATTCCTCAGGATTGTGGATTGCGCACCGACAACCACTATGTGAGACTGACAAATGCTGAAGGAATCGGAATTGAGTTTTCTGCTGCAGAACCATTCAATTTCAATTGCTATAATTACAGCACCGAGAATTTATCAAAAGCAAAACAGACCTATCAATTGATCAAATCGGATGGTGTAACATTCAATTTCGACTACCAAACTACCGGGGTAGGATGCACGGCAATTGGGGTGCTTGATAAATATCAAACAATTCCTCAGGCCATACAATTCACAAGTTCGATAAAACCATTTATAATCAATAAATGATTATGGTTCGGAGGAAAATATTGATGTAAGATTGAAACTGATTTATCTGATTCTAATCATTTGACCCGTTTTACTCACCGGACAATGACAAGGATTGATACCGGTCTGCGTGGGAGAATATGCTGGGCAAATCTGCAAAGGAACTCAACACCAGCGAGCGAGTTCATCCCTTTTCGCATGTCCTTCTTTCCCGGACACAAGAAGCAGCGGATGGCGTAATGCTCTATCAGGATGAGACATTATGTTAAAAGTCTCTGAGAAACGTTTGTATGGCTCATGAAATGAATTATTCAGTCCTTCCGGTATATTCATCAACACCAGATTTGCTTAATGGCTGTGCGAAGAACTTCTCGGCAGCTTTGTCGATTTCGGCAACCCATGGCTGTACTCCTCCGGCGGATTGGACCACCCATAGCTTAAGCTCTTTCTTGTGCCAATTAACGGTACAG
>JAAZMQ010000355.1 GCA_012798745.1 Bacteroidales bacterium | reverse complement strand
TTAATCGCCCTTCCGGGCTATCTGATACAGATGAAATAAGAAAACTGCAAGAAGAGCTGCGTGTTTGCCGTCACAAAATATTCAATGCAAAAACAACGAAAACCAAAAAGAAATGGCGTAAAATTGATAAAGAAAAACGTTATGCTATAGCTGCAAAGCTTAAGGAAAATGGTTGGGATAATGATAATGCCGATATGCTTGCTAACTGGGATCCATACGACCAAAACGCATCATCACCATTCTTTGACCCAGAATGGATGTTTGGGTTGCAGCGAGAAAGTGGTAATTCAAAATCAGGTGAAAAAGGTGGTTATTTTGATATTGTGATTGGCAATCCTCCTTATGGAGCGGAGTTAACTGATGAAGAAAAATCACTTTATAGGAAAATATACCGTGAAATTAAATTTAAAATTAACACCTATACTTTATTCGTTTTGAATTCAATTAAACTATTGAAAAATGAAGGTATATCTTATTTTATTATACCAAATACACTTTTAGACAATTATTTTGAGGATTCAGTCCGTGAAAAATTATTAACTGAATACTGTATACTTGAAATAAATGATCTGGACGACAAAGTTTTTGACGCAGCTGTTGTTCATTCCATGATATTTGCCATTAAAAAGAAATACTGTGCAAATTATAATGTTAAAGTTAATACTGGCTCTGAATTAAATCTTGATTATTTTTATATTCCAAGTTCTTTTTTCATAAGGCAAGATAATTATGCATATAATATTAGAAATTATAGTTCTGATAAATTGATTACTAAACTTAATGACGGTTGTGAGAAGCTTTTTGATGTTTTGGACATAAGACAAGCTATAAAAACGGGAAATGATAAGATTTATTTAAGTGATCAGAAAATAGATGAAACATATAAGCCTATTTTGCGCGGAAAGGATATTTATAGGTATGGAAATTCAAATCCTAACTTATACGTGCAATATGGTAAACATTTAGCTTGTCCAAGAAATCCTTCAATCTTTGAACAGCCAAAAATACTAATAAGAGAAGCAGGTTCTAAAATAATAGCAACATTGGATTATAATAATTTTTATATAATGTCATCCTTGTACAATGGAATATCAAAAGACAATGATTACGACTTAAGCTATTTACTTGGTTTAATTAATTCAAAACTATTTCAATATTTAATTAATAAGTTGACTTTTGAAAAAACTAAAGGGGCGTTTACTAAAGCAAAAATTTTTCATTATTATGGTTTGCCGGTTAAAGTTTTAACAATCACGCAACAAGAACCTATCATTGCACTAGTTAATCAAATACTTCAAATAAAGCAAAAAAACTCACAAGCTAATACTTCTGTTTTAGAAAAACAAATAGATTTACTGATTTACAAACTCTATGATTTAACTTACGAAGAAGTGAAAATAATTGATCCAGACTTTGATTTAACAGAGAAAGAGTATATATCAAACAACTATTATGTCAAATGAAAATTACCAGTTATTTAGTGACGAATCCGGATACGGTTCTGAACACCGTTTCGGAACTATAGCAATAGTGTCTGGTAAAAAATCTAATTGTAGAACCTTAAACTCAGAACTTCAAAGGTGTCTTGATAAAAACAAGAAAGAGGAATTAAAGTTTTCTAATTTAAGTGGTACTAGTTCTACAAAAAAAGCAATTAAAGATTTTTACAGATTAGGATTGGAATATTGTAGTCAAGGGAAAATAAAAATACATGTAATCGTATGGGATAAACATGATAAAAGACACGATATTCTAGGTCGGGATGATATCGAAAACATGAAACGAATGTATTATCATATCATTAAAAGAGCTATGTCAGATTGGAGTAGTGTAGAAAGTTGGGAGTTTTTTCCTGATGAGTTTTCTGCTATTAATTGGAAAAATGATATTGTTAAGTATTTAGAAAGGACTAACTTGGATAAAAAAAAGAATGTTAATCCGGATACTTTATTTGGAGTGATATACAATTTTAGATTTCCTGAATTTGAAAAATGCCTTGAATTAGAATCTCACAAATATCCAATTGTACAGTTTGCCGATTTAATAGCAGGTGTCACGTGTTTATCTTACAAAAGTGGTGAAAAATTTAATATTTGGCTCTCTAATGAAAACAACAAAAACTCTTTATTTCCAGAACCAATTCCTTGCGATGTTTCAAAAAAAGAGGAGCATAAATTTGAGATAATGAAATTTTTTCATGAAACCTGTTCTCAATTTAAATTAGGTGTAAATTTTAGTAAAGATAAATGTTTTAAAACATTTAATTCTAAAACCGGAATATCAATATGGCTTTATGAACCACAGGGTGATTATGATAAAGCACCAACGAAAAAATGAGTTTACGAGTATAAAAAAGATTTATTTGATTTTAAACTATTGACGCTTAATCCTTTTACTGAAAATTGGAATGAAATATAATAAACATGATGACATCATATATATAATATTCAATTAAAATGAAGAAAATTAATCTAATCCCAGTTTTACTACTTGCTTTATTATTAAGCTCCTGCAACAAAAAATACAGTTACATAGAGGTTATATTGGATGAAGATGTTTTTGGTGAAGTTTCTATAAAGGAGAAAGATGCAGTAATAATTTCGGCGAAAAATGATACGCTTGCATATTTAGAGGCATATCAAAAATTCATTATTTCTGAGCAAGTTAATGAGTCTTTAAAGGAAAGAATTGGTAAAACTTTCACAACTCCGATTGAATTTAAGCTCCTGAATGACAAAGGAGAGAACATTGCAAACACTACTTTCTTTTCTACTAAACACGAAAAAGAGGAAGAAATAAAAGAAAGAATTGCCATCATAACCAATAGAAGTAAAGAGGATGCTGAGATAAAGGAAAAGGAAAGAATAGAAAAATTAAAGGCAGAGTTAATAGTAGATACTGCTAAGGTTAAAGAAATGGAAAAGTATTTTACACTTGTAGAAGATGAATTTTCAAATAACAATGAGATATGGTATAGACCTAAATCTGCGCCACAATATACAAACCGAAATGGTATTTTCTGCTATTTTCAAACAGAAAAGGGGATTCCTAAAAATTTAAGATTTCGTGTTCAGTACTATGCTGATGACTGGTTATTTATTAGGAAAGTTCAATTTTCAATTGATGGTAATGCGTTTGAATATATTCCAAGTAATGTAGATACTGACCATAGTGGAGGAAAAATTTGGGAATGGTTTGATGAAAAACTAACTCCATCAGATAAGGAAATGATTTATGCATTAGCAAACGCTGAAAACGCTAAAGTTAAATTTATAGGCAGCAAATACCATAATATTAAACATGTATCAAATCAACAGATCCTAGATATTAAGCGAACTTTGGAGTTATATGAAGCATTGGGAGGTAAATACTGAAATAAATCATTGAACACTAAAACTAATATATATGGCAAACCTAAAATGGAAACGAGCTAAGTTCAACTTAGAAGTGCGAATTGCTGAATCTAAAGCTACCGGATGTAGATTCGAAACGACACTTGCTACTCATTCGAAATGCGAAGGGAAGGAAGGACAGAACAAAGGTGAAGCATATAGTACAGAAAGTTTACAGAATGCATTAAAACAAGCAACAGCTAAAGCCGACATCAACAAACGTGTAACGTTGCACCGGCTCAGGCATTCGTATGCTACACATTTATTGGAGTCGGCAACCGATCCGAGATTTATCCGGGAACTTCTTGGCCATAAAAGCAGTAAAATTACTGAGATTTATACCCATGTGAGTCAAAAAAATTTGCAAAAAATAAAATCGCCATTTGATGATATGTAAAAAATATATTTTTATTGTATATATGCCATACCAACTACATATATACACCCAAAATGAAGAGTATTATGTAGTTTTATCACATATATAAACGAGTTGGGCGTCATGTTGCAAACCTATAAACGAGCATAGTCATGAGAATAATTTCAATAATATTAGGACTATTTATGATAATTAGCTGTACATCACCAAAAAAGATTGCTAAATCAGAAATCAGAGACGAATTATCTGATACAACAAGGGTAAAGTATAATGATGTGTATACAGAGAATGATTTTGAGAGACTTCCAATTCAATTGCGTACATATTTTAAGAATGTTGGTATTATTGGAAAACCAAAAGAATCAAGCTTAAAAGTTGAATATGACAAAGGACTTATAAAAATGGATACAAGTAGCAAATGGATGAATATTATGTGTGACCATTTGCTATTTACAAATCCTCATGTAAGAATTGTTTATTTAAAAGCTCATTTGTTCTGGATTATTCCATTTGAGGGTCGGGATAAATATAAGGCAGGACACGGAAATATGTTAGGAACAATGGCTAAATTGATAAAAATATTCGATGTTTCGGACAAAGAAATGAACCAGTCTGCATTGGTGACATTTTTGTCTGAGGTATTATTCATACCTTCTGCTTGTCTTTCGGATAACATAACATGGGAACAAATTGATAAGAATTCAATAAAAGCAACAATTGTTGATAGTGGATTAACAGTGTCGGGCATTTTTCATTTCAATGATACTGGTGAATTTATAAGGTTTACAACTAATGATAGATTTGAAGGCAAGATTTCTCGACCGTGGATTCTAAAATTAGAAGATTATAAGAATTTTGATGATTATTATATACCAGCAAAGGCAGTTGCAACATGGCAATATCCTTATTTGGAATCAGATTATTTTATCGCATACTTTAAGGGATTTAAATACAATATAAAGACAGGAAAATAAAACACGAACGCCCAACACGCGGTCATAAAACATGCCGGGATTCGTGGGTATTCAAACGTTCCGTCTCGCCTCAGGCGTTTGCATAGGTGGACAAGACCACAGTCCCGTTTGCCGGCACGTTTCATACCGCAAAACGTTATGTGGCATTATAAGACAACGACCCAACATTAAAAATTATACATTATGAAGAATTTATTTATTTTTCTGCTGATTGCTTTGATTAGCACTTATTCAATTAAACCCACTAACAAATCAAAAATATGGATTAGTGCCATCCTGATACCATTAATTGGTCTAATTGTCTATGGATTAATAATATATCTTGCGAAATCTGCATATTTTGCTGGACAAGAAATTGCTATGTCATTTATTCCTGCTATAATATCAGGGATTGTTATTTATTTCCAAGGGAAGAAAAAGATTGAAAATGAAAATATTGTGAAATTTCCAATTGTACTTGTAATCTTTATTGGCATTTCACTTATTGGTTCAATCGTTCAATACACTCTTGAAACAAAGAATAGAAAATTTATTCAAGAATATTCGAAAAATAATGACCTCTTAAATCTTGACAAGTACTCAAAACAAGAAGAAACAACAAATGAGACAAGCCAATTATTAACTTTATCTTACAACGGAGTATCGTTTTCATATCCCGATAATTGGTCACTTGAAAAAGAAGTTTTACAGGACGAATTAGCATTTCAGATAAATTGTGAAAAGAAAGGACATAATTCATCAGAGATTTTAGTCATAACTTGGTTAAAAATGGAATTATCCCCGAATGAAATGATTTTGAATACCATTGAGGGCATGAAGGAAGAACCAACACATAAAAATGCAGTTGTGGGTAATATAAATAATACAAGCTTTAAAGGGTTGAACAGCCTATCAGTTGATTTTACTGTTACTTTGATGGGTGAAACATTTTATGGCAGGATGACTTCTTTTAACTCAAATGGCAATACGATTTTAATGCTAAAACAGAGTGATTCAAAAACAAAACTTGAAACTAATTTCAAAATAATGGAAGATAGTTTTGAAATTAACTAAATTAAAAAGTCATGTTAAGATATATACAATTTATACTTTTGTTTGTAATTTCTATTTCTTGCAACTCACAGGAATTAGTTCAGGTAGCGAGCTATAAACAAGTTGAGTTAAAGTTACCTTCAACTTGGAATTATAAATCACAAGAGATAGAATCTGATTTTGCTTATCAAATTTCATGTTGGGAAAAAGGTGGTTCAAATTCTTTTGTATTCCAATGGATTGAAACTGAGATGGATTTGGAGGATTATTTAGAAACAATGAAAGAATCACTTAAAGAGCAAATTACACACAAAAATGTAGTTTTTACGGATAATAAAGTAGGTAATTTCCAGAACAATAAGACTTTGTATTCAACTTTTGCTGGAGAATTACTTGATTTTAAGTTTAGTGGTAAACTAATTGCATTTAATAATAATGGCAAAACATTTTTAATAATGCATCAGGGCGATGATGAATTTAATAAAGTTCAGACTGCCGATAAGATTATTTCTTCTTTAAAAGTTGGATTTCTAAGAGAACCATCCCAATCAGAAATTCCAAAAACTTGGACTTTATATGAGATTGAAAATATTGGACAGCTTGCTGTTCCGCCAACTTTAGAATTGCGTGATGATAACTCTTTTACAGCATTAGCAGCAGATATTATCCATGATAGCTATGTTACTCACAAAAAAATAGAAATGACTAAATCTCAATTAGTTTTTCAACCCAAAGGAAGTAACGAACTTGACAAGGAAGCATTTTCAAAATATGCAAGAATTATGATTACATACAGTAAAGGTGAGTATGGAGATTTTTATAAATGGAATGAAAAATTTGAATTGACCGAATCTGAGTACAAAGAATTAGATGATTATTTTAAAAGCGAAGTTGTCAACCCAATGGCTATGATGAATATCAAATTAATAAAATGGTATCCACTTGAATTTGGTAATGTTAATGGTTTATCATACATGAAAACATCATTTACAAGACAAATGAGTGATAATCCGATTGTAAAAGTTGACAAATACAATTTCTTTAATTCAGATGAAGCCGTTGAAATTACACTAAGTTATAGGATAACTGAGAGCGAAATTTGGAAAGACGATTTCAGTAAAGTAATTAATACTTTTAGTTTCAAAACAAAAAAATAATTCACATGAAAAAACCGACAGTTTATATCGTAGCTGTTTTAGCTTGTGCTGGAATAATTATAATTTATGCAGTTATAGGTGCATTACTAGGTTGGAAAGTAACCATTCGGTAAACCGCGTTCCCAAACAATCATTTTTCCACTTTATCTTTGCCAACAAAAAAAGATATGTGGAATCTGAAAGAATTTGAAAGTGTATATGACTGTTACAAGAAGAGCGGGCTTCGGGTAAAAGATTTTTGCATGAATGAGTGTATCTCTGAGAACAAATTCTATTACCGGCAAAAGCGCCTGAAAAAACAACAAGGGAAAGAGTCAGCCCAACCCTCGGGATTTGTTCCTTTGGTTGTTTTCCATCATGGACAAAGATCACGAGAAAATGTTGTTTGCCGGGACAACCCTTCAGCGAGGGATCATCACGCTTGCGGCGGTGATGTAATCGAGATCGTTTACCCCAATGGGGTGATCATCCGCCTGCCAAGGGAAATAGAAATCCAACAACTTCAATCGCTCATCCTGTTAACCCGATAACCATGTTTCATCTGAAGGAGACGATGCGCTACTATCTTTATCCCTTTCCCACGGATATGCGAAAGGGGTTTTACACGCTGAGCGGACTGGTATAGGGTATTTGTCAAGTATGCAAAGAACATTTTGAAATTGAAGAAATGGAAGGGGATCACATTATAGCTTGGAAAGATGGAGGTAAAACAAATGAAAATAACCTTATGATGTTATGTAAATTTAATAACAGAACTAAATCAGGAAAATAATCATATAACTTTACATTTTTAATACTATGATTTGGTTTAATATAATTACAATAATTATTTCAGCTACTGCTTTAGCTATTTCATACCATACATTTAAAGAAAATAAGAGGTTGACAAAAAAGCAACAATTTGAATCGACTTTTTTCAATATGCTTACTCAGCTAGATAAAATTGTAGGAAATCTTTCTCTTTATAAAGTTTCAGGAAGGGATGTGTTTAAATATTTATATTTAAATTTTGAAATAGTTTTTATTGAAGGAATTTTCTACAATAATATTATGGAAAACGTTAATGCAATTTTAAAGATGGATATTAAACCAGAAGAAGAAGATCAAAAACTCAAAAATATATATCCTAGTATTGATAGTACAGAAGCTCTAAAAAACAAGAAAGTTCGATTTAAGGGATTAAGAACAATTATTAATAATTTTGGTCTTACTGGATTTGAACTTGTTACAATAAATAAGTTTGATCATTACTTTAATTATGTAACTTTATTTATTAGAAAAGTAGATGAAACAGATTTGAAAGAAAATGGTAAAGATGAACAAAAAATAAAAACAGATTATATAAATATAATAAAGGCTATGTTAACACCTTATGAATTAGTATTTCTATTCTATTATGGTTTAACTTTAGATGGATATAAGTTCAAGCGATTAGCAGAAAAATATTCTATTTTTGAACACTTAGATATTGCGCTATTAGCTAATAGTTTGAGAGATGAACGGTTTAACTTATATGGTGATGAATATAAAAGTGATTATCAAAGATTTGTAACTGATAATAAAGAAGATAAGAACAAATATAATTCTTCAATAGATAAAAGTACAGTTGTATATTTATAATTATTTTTGAAAACAAAGCAAAAGGTTGATCTTTATAAATAATCCTTTTAAAGCCCTGAAAAACTCAATTTCAGGGCTTTTTTATACCTTCGCGACCTACCAGACAGCCAGATTAAAAATAATGCCTTAAATCGTAAGAAAAACAGATCAGCCTTCAGTATAATTACCCCCAAATCTTAGACAACAATAATAATTAGAATTAAATAATTAAATTTGTTGTTATGAAGAAAAGAAAAACTTACAGTCCGGGCTTTAAAACTAAGGTTGTCTTGGAGGTTTTACAAGAAAGAGAAACAGTCCGGGAAATCGGTCGGAAGTACGAGATCCACCCGAGTCAGATATCCACCTGGAAGAGTCAATCTTCATCCAACGCTAGTACAGTTTTTGAGAAGGGGGCATCAAAAAACGATGATGATAAAGAGAAAGACGCTCTATTCAAAAAAGTTGGTCAACTTCAATTGGAGAATGACTTCTTAAAAAAAGTATTGGGGAAATAGCCAAATCCGCAGGTTTGGGCTATGGATATTACCTATGTTCCCATTGATGGGGGTCACATGTATCCGGTGGCCATTATAGATGTTTACAGTCGTTATATGGTGTCTTGTCTCTCTCCAACACCATGACGTCTGAATGGTGTCGGGAATGCCTTGAAACAGCAATAAATCGTTATGGTGCTCCCGAAATACTCAATACAGATCAAGGTAGTCAGTTCACTAGTCCCATTTTCACGAAGTTTATAGCTTCATATCAGAATTTAAAGCTGAGTATGGATGGGAAGGGCCGGGCAATCGATAATATATTTATAGAAAGGTTCTGGCGAAATATTAAATACGAGAAGCTTTATCTCGAACCATCAGAAAATGGGTTGGAATTATATCATAAAATAAAGGATTACATGAAATTTTATAATGCTGAAAGACCTCATCAATCTCCGGAATATAAAAAGCCGGAGCAAATATATTTTTTGGCAGCGTAGTTCCTTGATTCGCCCAATTGGGCGAGTCAAGGAACCAACTTAAATCAGTATAGAAATTGTCTAAGAAAGGGGAGTAGTTTAACATTTTTATGGTAATTCTTTATTTTATGATATAATTATTAAGGACGAAAAAAATAATGCTTAGTATTAATCTTTAGTCACAAAGTTAGGATAAAACTCTAAACTTAAAATAATCTAAAGTTGTTATTTCATATAAGCCCTCAAAAAATCCGAGCAGTAATAATTAAAATTATTAAAACTGCTATAGATAAGATCTAATGAGTATTAGTCTGTTATACCTCAACTGTAAGTATTTCATTTATGTCTGTAGTGTAATGTTGGGATAGATGGGCTTGTTTCATTTTATGCTTACGTGCATCTTGTGAGGCAATTCGTACAACATCACCATGATACTTATAGTTAAGTTTATCAATAACCTCCATTAACTTTTTGTGTTTCGGGTCAGAGTTGAAAAATAGAGAAGGTTGATATACATCGGCATCCACAAAATCAGTCAGCAATACCCCACCCCGCTTATAATACAAGTTGTTTTTAAAGATCTGCTTTAATCCTCCTTGAGCAAATTTCACCAGCTCAAGGGTAGAGTTCGTCGGGAAAGGCAATTTAATCTGTATAGACGGGTAATACTGCGTTTCATACTCCTTAAAAGGATTGGTACCTATAAAGACAATCATTCGTTTACAGAAAGAATTCTGTTTCCTCAGCTTCTCAGCACTCATAGAAGTAAAAGTAGTAATACGTTCACTTATCTCATCGAAAGAACGCATATCAGTCTCGAAAGTACGTGACGTACCAATAGACTTCTTCTTTTCGGGTTCCACCATTTCGATAGTCGGAATACCTTTCAGATCCTTTTGTAAGTTCAATCCGGTAATGGTCATATTTTTCAGTACCCATGATTCCGGTAGATTAACAAAGTCAATAGCCTTATAAGCACCAATAGCATAAAGCTTCTTAGCATTCCTTCTGCCTACTCCCCATATATCCTCAACCTTAAGCCACTTCAGAGCTTTGATACGCTTCTCATCAGTATCAATAACATAACTCCCACCAGTCTCATTCGGAAACTTTTTTGCTATACGGTTTGCCACCTTGGCCAGAGCCTTAGTCGGTGCAATACCCACACTTATTGGAATTCCGGTACCCTTCCCCACTCGACTTTTCATTTGCAGCCCATACTCTTTCAGGTTAACATCAATACCCTCCAAGTTAAGGAAACACTCATCAATAGAATATATCTCCTGTTGATGACTGTAATTGGATAGTAGAGACATTACACGTCGGCTCATGTCGCCGTATAGGGGGAAGTTAGCAGAGAAAACTTTAACCTTGTGTCTTCTAAACAAATTTTCATACTCAAATGCCGGTGCTCCCATAGGAATACCAATTGCTTTAGCTTCGTTAGATCGAGCAATAACACACCCATCGTTGTTACTTAAAACAACAACAGGAATTCCGTTCAGTGCCGGATTAAAAACCCTTTCACAAGAAGCGTAAAAGTTATTGCAATCGATAAGAGCGTACATTAGAATTGTATATCTGTTTATTTAATGTTTGCGTATAGAATATTTCACCACTCCCCAAATCATCACACCCTGTTCATAGTTCACCTCTAATAATGGGAAATCCTTATTAGAAGGCACCAGAAAACATTTACCATCCTTCAGTTTTATTCTCTTCAATGTAAATTCTCCGTCAATAAAACAGAGAGCTATTTTATTTTCTTCCCAATCCAGGCTTTTATCAATAATCAGCAGATCCCCATCATTGAAATCATTTCCCATAGAGCTTCCAGATACCCTGGCAAAGAAGGTCGTCTCCTTATGCTCCACAAGCAGCTCGTCTAAACTTATATAATCATGGAAGAAATCCTCTGCAGGCGAAGGGAAGCCAGCCTGCACATCACCGATGTACGGATACTTTTGCTCCGACCCTTTAGGATGGATGAGTTCAATTTTCTGAGTGTTTAGTTCCTTTTCCATGAGAGCAAAATTACATTATTTCTATTTGATATGGGTGAGAAAAATGATATTTAAGATATAAACGATAAGATTTGATAAATAAGAATAAAAACGTTAACCTTGAGAAATATTAAACTTAATACCATGATTATCAATCTAAATAAGAAATCAAGAGGTATAATATTTTCAATTGTTCTTTTATTTATTACAACTATTACATCGTGTGAGCAGTATGAGTTATTAGAATTCGAAAATGAGGAAGAGGAGGTAGAGGAAATAGGTGCAACGATTGAGAATTGGAAAGATTATAGCGATACAATTACAATAACCCTTTATCCGATTTCTGGTCTCTTAAATTCTTTTTTTAAGAGACCTCCCAATCAGCCATAAACGACAGATAATCAGCTTTGTAATATCAGCGCATTACTTAAAGGTCTCTTAAAGGTCTCTTAAAGGTCTCTTAAAGGTCTC
>JAAZMQ010000380.1 GCA_012798745.1 Bacteroidales bacterium | reverse complement strand
TTAAAGCCGTTAATGTAGGCAATTCCTTTCGTAAAACCTGGCAGGATTAAAAATGTATCGGCCAGTTCATCTGCTTCAAAGTAACCGCGATAAAATGCTGGTTGATCCGTTGGTTTAATGGCTTGAAACTCCAACTTGGATATATCGTCCAGCGGCAGAGGATACATGATCCAATCATGGATAAATTGATTTTGATAGCGCACCCCTTTAGAAATGCCTTTGTAATCATCCATATAAGGTCCGTAATTGGCCCGTCCTAAGCTTTCCACTAAAATATCAATTTGGTATCCTTCCTTAGGTACTGCCAGACGAAAATCATCTTTTTTCTCATCGAAATCAAAAGTACGAACCGGCTTTTCATTTAAAAAGAGAATGGCCCGGTCTTTGACTTCTTGGATATAAAATAAATCCTCTCGTCGTTCACCGGTAATGAAAGAACGGTAATGAACCATCCCCATATCTTGTCCCAGCTTTTCCATGGGCAAAGGAGTTGGGTGAGACACTGGATGGCTGATTTTATCTAAAGAATCAAATAGAAGTGCCTGTTCCGTTAATTGAACTTTCCCGTAGGCCCTTTTCTTTACCGGTGTATAACGTTTTGTTGTGTCCACACCATCCACATATTTGGCAATAACATCACGGAACAAATAGTATTTTTCTGTTGGATCACCACACTCATCGAGTAAAGCATCGTAGTCATAGCTGTTAACGGTTGGTTCATAGGAGTCCATAAATTTGTTTGCTCCGTTTGTAAAGCCAAAGTTTGTTCCACCATGAAACATATAAATGTTGACCGAACCGCCCATACTCAACACTTCGTCTAACTCCTTTGCTGCATCATGGGGATCACGTGTGTGGTGGGGCCCTTTCCAGCGATCAAACCATCCAATCCAAAATTCCATTACCATATACGGCTGATCCTTTTGATATTGATCTAAAATCGGAAACCTTTCTTTAGCTCCACTACCAAAATTTAGAGTGATAAGCGTATCATCTAACGAACCGCCTTGAATCATATGATGTTCTGGGTTGTCGGAGGTGAAGAATAACTCATCAATACCATTTTTAACATAAATATCCTTAAGCGCCTGTAAATAACGTTTATCGGTTCCGAAAGCCCCGTATTCGTTTTCGATTTGTAAGGCCATAATGGGCCCACCATAAGTAGAGGTCAGGGGTTTAATCTTTTGAAGTAGTACATTAAAGAAATTCTCGACTTTTTCCAAATAGACTGGATTATAGCACCGCAGCTCCATATTCTTATCTTCAATTAACCAAGCCGGAAAACCACCAAAGTCTAGTTCTGCACAAATATAAGGCCCGGGACGAAAAATAACTTTCAATCCAACTTTTTCAGCAGTCTCAATGTACTTAACAACGTCCAATTCATTTTCGAAATTGAACTCGCCTTCTCTTGGTTCATGTAATTTCCAGGGCACATATGTTTCTAGTGTATTACAACCCATTTCTTTCATCTTAATCATGCGATCTTCCCAATAAATGGGCATAACACGCCAATAATGCATGGCACCAGAAATAATCCGAAAGGGCTTACCTTCATATAAAAACTGACCATTACCTGTTGTTAGTTTTCCCATTGAGTCGACTCCTTTATAATTCCAATTTCATTTAGGTTTTAAGTTATTTTTGTTTTTAACAAGAAAGCCCGCAAAAATCATATTTAAGCAAACTACGAGCCTTTATCCTATACCTTTATTTATCAACAATGTATTCATAAGGATTTTCTGCCCTTTGGATGGCATAATAAACCACTTTGTGCGGATCTAGGCCGATTTTTAGTGCATTGTCCCTAAATTCCTTACTGTACGTCCACGGCACTGTTCCCATCGTAGAGATACCTATGGAATCAAAGTTATAACCAGCACGTGTCTTATAATCTTTTAATACCCAGAATGTATACCCGACCATAAAGTCTTTATGGGCAATCGTCTGATTATAATGGGAACGGAAATTAGCTGCTTGCCAGTGCTCTGATCCTCCTTGATTGGGGGAACCGGTCACACCATAAACGGACCATGATCCGTTTTCGGTTATCATAATTGGTTTGTCAGGAAACTTATTATGAATGTCTTGCAGCACACCAGTTAAGTCTTCATTGGTCCCCCAAAAGAACCCAGCATATTCATTGAAGCCGATTATATCGGCATAATGAAAGGCGGTATCGTTTGTATCCCGTGCCCCCCAAGAAACTGGGCGCTTTTGAATGTCAATGGCTTTTGTTACATCGTACATATCCTTAACCCATGCATTATAGTCTCCACCATAAGAAATCTCGTTGTTCAAGCTCCAAATAATAACCGATGGGTGATTTAGGTTATTCCATGTGGTCATCATTACCGCGGCGCGAGACAATTTGTAATTACGATATTGATTGCTAACAGCCGCTTGATCTAGCCACATATTTTCTGTTTCATCCATCACCATTATGCCGTGGCGATCCGCGTATTCATAGGCATAAGGATGGCGGTTATAGTGACTATTGCGGATAAAGTTCATATTCATCTCTTTGACTAAACCCAGTTCTGTTTCATACTCTTCCTTTGTCATTGAACGACCGCTTTTTTCTGTTTCCTCATGCCAATTTATTCCTTTTAGGAAAACTTGTTGATTATTGAGCAGTATTCTTGTCCCATCTACTCTAAACTCCCGCATGCCATAAATAACAGATAACGAATCAATGAGGGCATTTCCTTCGTACAACCGCACGAAAGCCCTATAAATGTTTGGTGCAGCATAACTCCATTCTTCTGCGTTTGGAATAGCAATTGTTTGTCTTACTACGCGGGTAGTATTAGGTTCAACTGTTATATTTTTTTGTTCTCTGCCCCCACCGGTACCGCTTCCTGGATCAAATTCCACAATAATTTCCCGTTCCCGATCATCTGTATTGTAAATAACGGCATACATATCCAACGAGTGATCTTTTGCATTCGTTAAGATTTTACTGACGGTAATTTTGTCCGTACCTTCCAAGTAAACGTCTTTTGTAATACCGGCGTAAGGCCAGTAATCTGCTGGTGCATGAGGGAGATCATCCAGATCCCAAACTCGTTCAGCATCTTCTAGATCAAAATAATTATGGAAATCTGGACGACGATAGACACGAACTGCAATAGTGTTCGTACCTTCTTTCAAATGTTTCGTTATATCCAGAGAAAAACTTGTATTGCCGCTTTCGTGCGCTTCTACATATTGACCGTTCACATAAATCCAACAGCGGTAGTTTACTGCGATGAAATTTAACTTCACATATTGATGCGACCAAGAATCATCGAGCTCAAATGTGCGCACATACCAAGCATAGTTGTCATAAAATGGATACCCTTCGCCCCAAACATGATAGGGACTGTAATCGTACAAATCCCAGCAGCTGGGTACAGGGCGCTTTTCCCATGCACTATGGTCATACAGTGGAGAGTACCACTGCTCCTCTACTCCTTTGTCTTCCGGATCTATTGTAAAATACCACTCGCCATTTAACGTCATATGATTCCGGCCTTCCTCTTTTGTTTCCCAAGTATCAAAAGAAGGCACTGGTTGATCATACTGATAGACAACATTCACTCCATCAATCGTTTTAATCTGCGTCCCCATGGGCTCAACACTGAACTTGTTTTTTGTCTCTTCGGGACTACTTATGATATATTGATAGCCATTTTCGGCACCGCTAGATTCGGTTGAATGGGTAAACCCCTCTGATTTTGTACACACCACCGAACTAAGAAATAAAGTTAAGATTAAAAATAGACTCAATTTTTCCATATAACTTCATCCTAACCTTCC
>JAAZMQ010000210.1 GCA_012798745.1 Bacteroidales bacterium | reverse complement strand
TATTCGTGCCCGCTTGATGGGATACGCAACGCAAACAATACTGCTGGACGAGAATAAAACCGATTATTCTTTTCTTTTGGTTGAGGAGTCAATCCAATTGAATGAAGTGTTGATAAAATCAGCCAAAATTTCGGGTGCAGGAGATACTACACGCTATCTTGCATCCTCATTTGCCAAAGAAAACGACATTACACTTGGCGACATCATTAAACGTATGCCCGGGTTCCACGTTACCGACGGGGGAACAATAAAATACCAAGGGAAAGACATCAGTGATTTTTATGTGGAAGGTTCCAACATCATGGGTGCCAGATATCCGGTTGCCGTAAACAGCATTTATCAGGGCGATGTGGGAAGCGTGGAAGTCATTGAAAACCATCAATCCATAAAACTGTTCGAAGATTTGCTATTTTCGGACAAAACAGCCGTGAATATCACGCTCAAAGAAAAAGCAAAAAACAAATGGGTAGGCTTGTTGAACATTGGAGGCGGCATTCCCAACCAATGGAGTGCTGACGTGAACGCTATGCGTTTTAAGAATATGATTAAAATGTTGAATACCTATAAAGGAAATAATACTGGAAATAATATTTCGACAATAGGTGCATTTAATTCATCCGGGACAATAGAAGAAGAAGCACGAGAAATTATAGAGATGACAAGCGCGAGAAATCCATATCTGGAAGAACGAAGAACGCTTTTTAATCAATCGCATTTACTTAGTTTAAATAATCAGGTATTGTTCGGAAAAGCATTTGTATTGACACCACAGTTGGATTTAGGCAAATCATCTTTCGAAAATGACATTTGGGAAGAAAGAAACTATTATTTAGACAACGGAGAAACAATGAGTATTACCACAAGAGAAAAAGGAATACAAGGTCAATGGAAAATTAGTCCGATTCTCCGTTTGGAAGCCAATACCCAAAATTTGTATGTGAACAATGTGTTAGCCTCTAATATCGTACATAAAGTAAATGATGTTACTGTTACTGGCACCTATCCGAATCAAGAAAACAGCGAAATGGACCATATAAATATCCGCAACAGTTTAGATGTGATGTTTCGAAGGGACAAAAAGGTGATTGGGGTCAAGTCTGTGAATAGTTGGCAGCAGTATCCGCAAGAAATGCAAATAGAAGAAAATGACAGATCAATAAACGAAAACGTAAAGACTACTACTCTTCACTCTCAAACATCTACTTCGCAATCCTATCTATTCGGGAAAACTACCATTTCCCTTGAAGAAGGTTATTTTTTTAATCAGAAACAATTAAAAAGTAGACTTACAGGAATTCAAGACCTTAATTATCCGGTTCCTTTCGAAAATAAGTTCGAATATCGCAATGCAATGTTGTTTGTAAAACCAACATTTTCGGCGAGATTTGGCGATTTTAGAACTTCGCTGTCTATGGATTTGAATTATAATCATAACATTTATGCCGATGAGCGAACATCTCAAACTTATACCAAAAACAAACTGCTGCTATCTCCCTATGCATCTGCAACTTGGTCTATAAATCAGAAATATACATTATCGGCAAATGGTGGTTGGAAGCAACAACCCGAAAATTCTGATAATTTTTATTCATCACCTATGCTTTCCTCATATCCCTACGTTCAAACCGGATTGATCGATTACCACAATACCGAAACTGCAAACATTAACGTGTTGGTTCGGTATAAAAATATTTTAGACGGTTTGTTTTGGAATGTAAGCTATAACCGCTTGTGGCGAAACGGAGATTTAATGTACACACAGGATTTTGAAAATAGTTATATTATTTCAGGATTAACGAGGAAACCCCACACAGCAAAATTAGACAATATCTTTGCCAATATTAGCTACATGCTTGATATTTTAAAGGGAGGGATATCATTAAGAGGTATTTACTCGCATTCAGATTCATACTTTATACAAAACGGAGAACTATGGTATTCTGTGTCAAAGATGAAACAGCTCTCTTTGAATATGTATGCTTCACCTCTAACGCAATTGGATATTAATTATACATGTTCTTTCACGAATAACTCATTTCAACCAAAAGAGGAAAACAATCAATCCTCCCATGCAATGCATCAAAAATTATCGTTGTCATTTATCCCTTATGAGAAGCTGAATGTTGTCATAATCGGGAACCATTATTTGAATACATTTAAAAGTAGAAATAAAAACAGTTATTTGTGGGATGCTGATGTCAATTACAGGCTTTCTTCGAAATGGAGTTTTCGCCTATCAGCACAAAACCTATTGAATCAAAAGGAGTTTTCTTTTATTTCATATACAGACATAATGTCGCTTGAAAGGACTTATCAAATTCGACCATTTTCACTGTTATTTTCAGTGATAACTTCATTTTAAAATGGTAGAATAGTAATATGAAAGATTTTCCCTTCACAAAACAACCCGACTCTATGGACTGCGGCCCCGCCTGCCTAAGCATGATATTCGCATACTACGGAAAACGTTATACCTTAGAACTCCTTCGCGAAAACTGCTTTATCGGGCGTGACGGCGTATCCCTTCTGGGTATCAGTAAGGCTGCAGAGAAGTTCGGTTTTAAAACCGTAGGTGGAAGATTGACTTTCGATAAATTAGTAGAGAAAGCTCCCTTGCCCTGCATAGTTCATTGGAATCAAGATCATTTCGTGGTGGTGTATGAGATAAAGAAAAACAGGAGAGGCTATACAATCTCTACAGCCGACCCCGGCAAGGGACTGCTCACCTATTCACGTGATGAGTTCTGCGACAGGTGGGTTAGCACACAAACAAGTGGTGAAGAAAAAGGCGTTATCCTGCTGTTGGAACCCACACACCTTTTCTACGTACAAAAAGGAGATATCTCACCTGCCCATAACCGCTTGAAGTTCCTCTGGAAATACATCGCCCGCTACAAACGCTTTTTTGGACAGCTTGTATTGGGATTGTTCATAGGAAGCACACTGCAGCTCATCTCACCATTCCTCACCCAAGCAATTGTCGATACCGGCATCCAGGGAAAAGATATCGGTTTTATCTGGCTGATCCTGATTGCGCAAATGATGTTGCTCTTCAGCCGTACGGCCATCGACTTTATCCGCCGGAAGATTCTGTTACACATCAGCACACGCATCAACATCTCGCTCATCTCGGACTTCTTTATCAAACTGATGAAGTTACCCATGAAATTCTTCGATACCAAGCTCACGGGCGACCTGCTGCAACGCATCGAAGACCACCGTCGCATCGAGAACTTCCTCACTAACCAAGCCATCACCGTCATCTTCTCCACCTTCACCTTTGTACTCTTTTCGGCTGTACTGTTTGTGTACAACGTACCCATCTTTGCCGTATTCCTTGCCGGTAGCATACTTTATAGTGTATGGATCATGGTCTTTCTCAAGAAACGGCGGGTACTGGACTATAGGATGTTCGAACAGTAGGGCATCAACCGCAACGTGGTGTACCAACTGATCACGGGCATGCAGGAGATCAAACTGCAAGGGTGTGAACAACGCAAACGCTGGGAGTGGGAAGATGTGCAGGCGAACCTGTTCGATGTGAACCTGAAGTCACTCAACCTGCGACAGATGCATGAGGCCGGAGGTATCTTCATCAATGAACTGAAAAATATCCTGGTCACAGTGCTGGCCGCTACGGCAGTGATAGGGGCGATCTTACGCTAGGGATGATGCTGGCCATCCAGTACATCATAGGGCAATTGAATAGTCCCGTGGAGCAGGTCATGGGCTTTATTTACCAATGGCAGGACGTGAGCATTAGCCTGGATCGTATGAACGAGATCCATACACAGTGCAATGAAGAGAAT
>JAAZMQ010000209.1 GCA_012798745.1 Bacteroidales bacterium | reverse complement strand
CATTGAAGTCGTAAACGTCAAATATGTTGTTTTTAAACTGAATAGGATGTTTTCGGTTTAATGTGGGTTGATTTATCAATTCCCAAACAGCATCTATGGCTAAAAACAAAGGGAGTTGAATTTCTTCTCTTCTATCAAAATATATCTGAGAGTCATTGTTTCTATATTCCCATATGATTTTGCATTGTGGTAGATATTGCTGTATCTTCTCTTTTTTGCCCACAAGAATTAGAGCGGCATAATTTAATTTTCCTTCTCTATATAGATTAAAATCCGATAAAATTTGTGGAAGGGATAATCTTTCAAGATGAGAGTGACTGTTTTTTGTTTGATAATCATGTATCATTCGGTCGATGGCCTGTCTATCCAGATCCGAAATCGTCAATTCTTCACATATCTTTGCAGAAAAATCGGGTTCCTGTTCAGTTAAAATAGCTAATAACTCCTCATCGCTCATATTACGCAAACTATCACCCGTTCGCATAAGTGGTACACCCTCAAATTTAAGCACTTTCCCAACCGGACGAGAAGGTATTCTTGTTACCATTATACGTTTGTTGTTTTCATCTAATAATTCGTTGCAATGTACACGAATTCCTATTCGTTTATATATTTTGTTTTCTAAATTTCCGATTTTTCCTTTTGCAAAATTAGTTCCAACAACTTCATGAGGATACGCATCTTGCATACCCAGAACCAAAAGTCCACCTCCTTCGTTGGCTAATGCAACAATATATCCCAAAAAACATTTTCTTCGTTCTTTCTGATCGGTTCTTTTACCCCCATCAAAATTGAAATTGTTTTTTGCCTCTTTGAACTCAACTTTGTCTTCCGATTCTTTTAACTTTCTAAGTGCTTCAATTTCCATAACTTGATCGTTCTTGTAAAGCCGGACTAAATGCCAATAATCAAACGCCGAGATACATATTTTTGACGACGCCGGCAACGCGTTCGATATCTTTGTCGGAGAGGGTAGGGCCCGAAGGCAGGCAAAGCCCGTCGTCGAACAACCGTCCCTCCGTATTGTCGCCGTAATAGGGACAACCGGCAAACACCGGCTGCAAGTGCATCGGTTTCCACAGCGGGCGGGTTTCGATGTTCTCCCGCTCCATCCGCAACCGCAAATCCTCGCGCGTAAAGCCCGCTTCGTCAGGATTCACCACGATGCACGTCAGCCAATAGTTCGACTCGAAATCCTCGTCGGGATTCGTGTGGAACGCAATTCCCGGCACATCCTGCAGCAGCAGGCGATACAGTCGGTTAATCTCCCTTCGGCGCGCAATGTGCTCTTCCAGCACATACATTTGACCCCGACCGATACCCGCGCAAATGTTGCTCATGCGGTAATTGTACCCGATATGCGAATGCTGGTAATGCGGCGCCTTATCCCGTGCCTGCGTGGCAAAAAACTTCGTCCGTTCGGCCTCTTCCGCCGTACGGCACACCAGCGCCCCGCCACCTGAAGTGGTAATCATCTTGTTGCCGTTGAACGACAGGCAGGCAAACTCGCCAAACGTGCCGCATTTCCGTCCGCGGTATGCCGAGCCCAGTGCTTCGGCCGCATCCTCCAGCACCGGGATACCGTATTCGTCGGCTATGGCCAAAATCGCATCCATCCGTGCCGGCATGCCGTACAGATGCACGGGAATAATCGCCTTCGGCTTCTTTCCCGTTTGTGCGATACGGTCTTCGATGGCCTCCCGCAGGTAGTGTGGCGACATATTCCATGTATCCGTTTCGCTGCCCACGAATACCGGTTTTCCTCCTTGATACGCAATCGGGTTGGCCGAAGCCGAAAAAGTAAAACTTTGGCAGATCACCTCGTCGCCCTGCGTCACCCCCAGCTGCACCAATCCCAGGTGAATGGCCGCCGTGCCCGCACTCAATGCCGCCACGTGCACCCCCTCACCCAGAAATTCCTGTAAATCTTCTTCAAACCCATCCACATTGGGCCCCAACGGCACCACCCAGTTCGTGTCGAATGCCTCTTTTATGAAGTCTT
>JAAZMQ010000208.1 GCA_012798745.1 Bacteroidales bacterium | reverse complement strand
CGCGAAAGTAACCGCCGTGTGGGAATGACGCTCGGAGAGCTTTCAAAACACATTAAACCGGGGGTTACCACGTTGCAGCTCGATAAAATCGCCGAGGAGTTCATAAGAGATCATGGTGCCATCCCTACTTTTTTGGGATATGGAGGTTTTCCAAATTCCATTTGTACTTCAATAAATGAAAATGTGGTACATGGTATACCCAATAATAAACCGTTGAGAGAAGGAGACATCATATCCATAGATTGTGGTGCAACCAAAAATGGTTACTGTGGCGATTCGGCCTATACGTTTTGTGTGGGTGAAGTAGATGAAAAAATAAAAGCGTTGCTCAGAGTAACCAAAGAAGCGCTTTATAAAGGGATAGAACAAGCACGCGAAGATAATCGGATAGGAGATATCGCATGGGCTATACAAAGCTATTGCGAGTCGAACGGCTATTCGGTTGTTCGTGAATTAGTGGGGCATGGCATTGGTCGTGATATGCACGAACCACCCGAGGTGCCCAATTACGGCAGACGAGGCACGGGACCGTTGCTTAAAAACGGCATGTGTATTGCCATTGAACCCATGATTAATATGGGGAGCAAGAATGTAGTGTTTGAAGGCGACGGTTGGACGGTGAGAACAAAAGACCGTAAGCCGTCGGCTCATTTCGAACATACCATTGCTATCCGCAACGGCAAAGCCGATTTTTTATCAACATTTGAATTTATTGAAGAAAATCATATTTAAAACCAAAACTATTTTTAATGGTTAAACAACCACCAATAGAACAAGACGGGGTCATAGTGGAATCATTGTCCAACGCTATGTTTCGTGTTGAATTAGATAATGGACATGAAATTACAGCTCATATTTCCGGGAAAATGCGGATGAATTATATTCGTATTTTACCGGGTGACCGAGTGCGCGTGGAAATGTCGCCATATGACCTTACGAAAGGTAGAATTACATTTAGATATAAATAAAGAATAAAGGAGAAAGGAACACAACGATATGAAAGTAAAAGCATCGATAAAGAAACGTTCGGCCGACTGTCAAATCGTCAGAAGAAAAGGCCGTTTATATGTAATCTGTAAAAAGAATCCCCGATATAAACAACGTCAGGGTTAGTACGATTATTGTTATTTTTGTAATCAAATAATTAGAAAATATATGGCAATACGAATTGTAGGAGTCGATTTACCGCAAAATAAGCGAGGCGAAGTAGCACTCACTTATATCTATGGTATTGGACGCAGCTCAGCTAACCGCATTTTAGCAAAAGCGGAAGTTGATAGAGATATTAAAGTAAAAGACTGGACGGATGATCAGATTGCCCGTATTCGTGAAATTATTTCCAGCGAGTATAAAGTGGAAGGAGATCTTCGTGCCGAAGTGCAGCTGAATATTAAACGACTGATGGATATTGGATGTTATCGAGGTATTCGTCATCGTTTGGGATTACCGGTACGCGGCCAGAAAACCAAAACGAATGCCCGTACCCGGAAAGGTAGAAAGAAAACAGTTGCTAATAAGAAGAAAGCTACTAAATAACGTATAAAAAATATGGCAAAAAGAACAACTGCATCGAAAAGAAAAAATGTCAAGGTAAGTGCTGAAGGTCAAGCGCATATTTCGTCTTCTTTCAATAATATTATTGTATCGTTGACCAACGAAAACGGTGACGTGATCAGTTGGTCGTCTGCAGGTAAAATGGGATTCAGAAGTTCGAAAAAGAACACACCATATGCTGCACAAATGGTGGCGCAAGATTGCGCAAAAATTGCGTTTGATTTGGGACTTCGCAAGGTAAAAGTTTTTGTGAAGGGTCCGGGTAATGGTCGCGAAGCAGCTATCAGAACCATTCACGCTTCGGGCATCGAGGTAACCGAGATTGTCGATGTTACCCCCATTCCTCACAACGGGTGCCGTCCACCGAAAGCAAGAAGAGTTTAATTGTACAGTTTAAGATTTCAAATAAAAAAGTTTAATTCGTTAAAAACAAATGGCAAGATATACTGGTCCAAGATCAAAAATCGCTCGTAAATTTGGTGAACCTATTTTCGGTCCCGATAAAGTTCTTTCTAAAAAGAATTATCCACCGGGACAACACGGAAATAGCCGCCGAAGAAAAACGTCGGAATACGGCATTCAGTTACGTGAAAAGCAACGTGCCAAATACACCTATGGCGTTTTGGAAAAACAATTTCGTCTTACTTTTGAAAGAGCGGAACGCAGTCGTGGTATTACAGGTGAAGTGTTGCTTCAATTACTGGAATCGCGGCTCGACAATATCGTTTATCGTTTAGGAATTGCTCCTACCCGAGCAGCTGCCCGTCAGTTGGTAACTCATCGTCATATTACCGTCAACGGCAAGGTAGTCAATATTCCTTCTTATACCGTTAAGCCGGGCGAAATTGTAGGAGTAAGAGAAAAATCGAAATCATTAGAGGTTATTTCGAATACCCTTACAGGGTTTAATCATAGTAAATATCCTTGGTTAGAATGGGATAGAGCATCGTTCAGCGGCAAATTGTTGT
>JAAZMQ010000207.1 GCA_012798745.1 Bacteroidales bacterium | reverse complement strand
TCAATGCTCCATAAATGGGGCTTGGAAACGGAGAGAGCGGTCGAAAGCGTTGAATTTTCACCCGCCGCAACCGATAATTTATTCCGCCGCTTCGCTACAATTTCACCCTTTTGATTAAAAAGTTCATTGACAACCGTAAGGGTTTCCGATTTTTCCGATTCGTTCACTACTTCAACTTCCACTTCCAACGTACCTTTTTTAGCACTTGCTGCCGAAGGATGTGCATACACACCCCATTGCGCAATATGTACCGGATTTGCATAAACCAGCCACACGTTACGATAGATACCCGAGCCGGTATACCATCTCGAATCGGCTGCCCGGCTGTGATCAACCCGTACCGCTATCACATTATCCTCACCATATTTAATATAAGGAGATGCATCATAAAGAAAAGAGATATATCCGTTCGGGCGTTTGCCCAGTAAATGACCGTTAATGTAGACCTCACTTCGGTTGTAAATACCTTCGAAATAGAGATAAACCTTCTCGTTTGACTTCTCTGCGGGAACATGGATACTTTTCCGATACCATCCGATCCCTCCGGGTAGATACCCCATGCAACTTGCATAGGTTGGACTGAATTGTTGACGTATGCTCCAGTCGTGAGGCAAATCGACTTTTTGCCACTTGGTGTCATTAAAATTTTCTTCTTTTGCCGTCGGAATATCCTGTAAAACAAATTTCCAATTGTCGTTTATCTTCTCGGCTTTACCAAATCCCGCCCGGCCAAAAGAAAAGCCGGAATATAAAAATACAACCAGAAAAAATAATAATTTATCGATCTTCATCTCTATTTATTTAAAGTATTTCTTTCCTTTTGTAAATCAAGCTTCTTCTATTACTTTCCAACCCATTGCATCTGCCAACTCATAAACCGGTTCTTTTAAATCGCCGTAGAAGGTGACCCGATGCCATCCCCATCTGTCCCATTCCCTAAAAAGCTTTTCAATATCTCCGACAGGTTCGGCACACAATTTGGTGCGACATGCTCTGTCATCGGGATCGTTATCCACTGCTTTCGCCCGGTGAAGAATAATCTCCTTCCGGTCATTGTCGATTTTCAAGGTTGTAGTCAAATATCCCGTAGGCAAAATCGACCTCACCGATGCTCCTTGTCTGTCTTCCGAATGAGTCATGATATCGAAAGGATTCGTCGGGCCTTCCGCTCCGAACATTTTATTGGAAGCAACACAATGAGCATAAATGATCTGACGCTTCGAGGTATCGATAACAGGATCGGAAATGTATCCGGGACGTCCCTGCGTCAGAGTAGCAAATGCCAACATAGTTGCCGTCGAACTGATATCGCATTCACAAGCTCCAACCAAACCTTCGTTGGTTAACTCGTGAAATCCCAAACAGGGATAAGCATGAATATGATTTCCATAAAATCCTCCGAGGCAGTTGATGGTGATGGCATTGGCATGATGTTTTTCCAGAACAGATTTCATCCCGAGATAAAATGCCGCCGAGTTCCGGAGTTCTTCAATCGATACGTCGATAACCTTCCTTGCATTCTTTTGCCATTTCTCTGCCACGGCTTTAGCCTCATCCTTATCTGCCCTTTCCCAGGCAAGGTTAATTTCCGAAAATGGCAGGTATTCAAGCGGAATTCCCATAACCGGCTCGCCAACGCCTTCATTTTGGTCGCGAACAGCCAATATTTTCGATGCCTTCATCCGACGTATACATTCATCAGCCGATAGCGTTTTTAATCTGTCGGCTTTGCACGTCAAGTCTCCTGCCACAGGGGTCACTTTCAAACGCTCCCGGGTAACAGCCCCGGCAAATTCAGTTGCCGTGCCTCCGTTCGCCACTACTTCAAAGCATCGAACCCCCGCCAACACATCTTCCATTCGCGAAGAAGAAACAAATCCAACGTTCGGTTGATTATTCCGCAAAAAACCTGCCGTATATGTTAAAAATCCGCCGCTTCCTCCATATTTGAAATCGACATATAATACCGGTTTTTCCGATTCCGCAATCGTTTGGACTACCCTGTTCCAACAATTCATTTGATAAACAATATATCCCCCTATTTCCCTTTCTTTATCCTCCGCAAGGATTTTTTCCGCATCCTCGGGTCCTGTTGCTAACACCGAGACAAATTCAAAAGACGGAAATTTCTGCTTCAGGGTATTATCGATATTTTCCATCACCGGTCGAAAATCGAAGCCGATATTCGGCCAATCCGGTTGAGATTGAACCGGCGCATGTAAGGAATAAATAATCCTTATTTTCATTTTTTTCTTTTGCCCCGAAGAACACGATATCGTCCCGAAGGCAAGGGGCGAAGCTGCCATACATGCACCACATGCGGCACACATAGAAATAAACCCTCTACGAGTAATGTTGTTACTCGAATCTTTACCGGTAAATTTAAATTTTGAAATCATAGGAATAGATTTTAAATTGATAGTTCGGCCATCCGGTCAAAGCTGCCCCGGACGAACACAATGCTCTTTTCTCTGATATACCCTCACATAATCTATTTCGTACTTCATGGGAAAAGCCGACAGTTCAGGCTCTCCCCCACTAGCACCAAGTGCCAAATTCAACAACACATAG
>JAAZMQ010000206.1 GCA_012798745.1 Bacteroidales bacterium | reverse complement strand
TATAATTAGGATTAATATTTACCTTAGTCATTGGTGTGGTTTTCGATTCGTCATAAATGGGAATTTCCACTGCATCTTCTCTGTCAAAATCGATGGGAGGAAGAGCATTAAACTTACCTAGAGCTTCTTTTACAGTCACCATAAGAATTTGCCAAAGAGCTTGTTCGTTTTCGAATTTTACTTCAGTTTTTGTGGGGTGGATGTTCACATCGAGCGATGACGGTTCAACTTCAAAATAGATGAAATAATCAGGATTTTTATTGGGTGGTAATAGGGGTTCAAAGGCAGCCATCACTGCCCGATGGAAATAGGGATGACGAATAAAACGTCCATTGACGAAGAAAAATTGGTTTGCTCGACCTTTTTTGGCACTCTCGGGTTTAGTAACGTAGCCGTGAATTTTTCCCAATGTCGTTTCTTCGTTAATTTCGATCAATTGTTGATTGATATTTTTTCCCTCCAGTTGCACAATCCGTTTACGAAGGGCTCCGGGTGGTAGTTGTAGTGTCTGAATGTCATTTTCAATTAGCGAAAATTCGATATCAGGGTTTGCCAGTACGAGTCGCTCTACCTCCATGAGAATATTCCTTCGTTCCGTCTCGTTGGATTTAAGAAATTTACGGCGAGCCGGAACGTTAAAAAAAATGTTTTTAACCGAAATGATTGTACCTTTCGCGCAGGAAATAGCTTCTTGCTTTTCAACTCTCGATCCCGAGAGTAATAGCAGTGTGCCTATTTCGTCTTCTTCCCTGCGTGTTTTTACTTCCACCTGCGAAATAGCGGCAATAGATGGCAATGCTTCTCCTCGAAATCCCATTGTGGTGAGCGAAAAAAGATCATCCGCTCTCTCTATCTTGGAGGTAGCATGGCGCTCAAAAGCCATTCGTGCATCGGTAGCCGACATGCCTTTGCCATTATCGATTACCTGAATGAGCGTTTTCCCTGCATTTTTTATAACGATTTGAATTTGGGTGGCTCCTGCATCAATGGAGTTTTCAACCAACTCTTTTACAACCGATGCCGGTCGTTGAATAACTTCCCCCGCCGCAATCTGATTAGCTATGGAATCGGGTAGGAGATGAATGATATCGGGCATGACTTAAATAATCCGCAATTTTTTTAGCTTAAAATCCAAAAAAAGAAAATGGCCAATAAAATAACGAGTATCAGAATGAGTAACCCATTATTTGTAAGGAAGGAATTTTTTCCTGCTTCTTCGCGTTCTTTGCGGCGCTTAAGGTGTTTTGTCTGAGCAAGAAATTCACCCCTGATTTCTTCCGCTTGATTTTGCTCCTTTTCTTCGGGAGTTAATACATCCATCTCTTTTTTGATCTCGTAGATACGTCGATTTAGTTTTTCTATTCGTTCTTCTTCAACGGGATCATAAAGGATGGGTTTATAATCGTATTGGCGGGGTTTTCTGTTATTGTAAAAAAAGAACATTCCCATAAACTGTTTCTGTTTAAAGTTTGTACAAATTTATAAAAAGAACATTGCATTGGCAATTGCGTGCCATTAATCAAAATCTTCCTCTCTTACAAAACGTCGTGGAGGAATTATGTTTTCCGATGCTTTTCGTTCAACCTTTCTAAAAATATCGTCTTTATTTATTGGACGCAAGTAATCTAGCCAAACAAAGCCTTTCAGAGTTTTATCTTCGGGAGTGGTTTGGCTTAACGGTGTAGTTACACCTTTTGTGGATGACCATAATTTTAGTTTTTCGAGTTTATTGTCTACGATATCCATCGACAAGAAGGGACTTTCCGTTTTATTGATCCCAATAATTGTGCTGTCTTTTTCCATTAAGTAATACAACGATTCTGCGCTTCCATCTACCAGCACATGGCGCATTTCACCGTCGATGAATGATACGGTCATATTTCGTCCCTTTAACTGATTATACTGATCTTCTATCGGCCTTTTTTGAATGCTTAAAGCGTAATTTCTTACAAAGGCTTTTTCGATGGTGCTGTCATTTAAAAGTATATCGATCCGATCGCCCAGCACCTGATTATCTTCGTTCCAAATCACCGGATCTGTTTTCATATATATGGTGGAATCTTTCGAAACATAGTGCATTGTATCACAAACCCCCTGAAAATCCACCCGGTAAAATCGTGCATTTGGATAAGCTTTCATTTCTCTTCCCAGCGAATCGGTAATCATTTTCAATGTATCGGCATGTATATAAAGGCTGTCTTTTTGTGAATATTCTATGGCATGTGCGGAATCTGTTGCCAGTGCAAATTCCGTTTTTTCGTTGTAATATCCGTAATTGCCTTTGAGTATAACCTTTTTGGTCGTATCCCGGAGAAACATATTTCCATATACTTCTGCAATTCCGTTTCTTCGGTTGTAATAAATGGTATCTCCAATAAGGATCTGAGTGCTGTCTTTATTGATCACTTGAGAACGATTCAGCAATTGGCAATCATCTGTTTCCGTGTTATACCAACCTCGGGTAGTATAAATATATCCGCTATCTGAAACAAGAACGGAAGGTCCTAAAATATCGGCAATTTTCGTTTCTGTGTTGTATTTTAGGGTTTCAGTATGTAATGTGAAATCTTTATTTACCAGTTTTACGTTTTCTCTGAATAGTGCTTCTTTGCTGTCGGGATTGTATTGTCCCCAAATGGAAGTTAATTCGTTTTCTTCATCCACTAGCATACCCCCATCAAAGTAATAACTAATATTTTCCAGTCGGTCATAATTCAGACTGTCGGTAAAAAGGGTTGCTTGAGGATTTTCCATACGTACATTTTCCCTAAGTTGTGCCAATCTTCGGTTTCCGTCGTAATGAAGATAATTCCCGTATACAAAAATAGTATCACCCTGTTCCATTCGCACGTTGCTAAAAGCTTCAAAAGTATTTTTCTGCTCATACCAATAGGCACTGTCGCAATACATGAACGCCCCTTCGTGGTATAATATGACGTTGTTTTTAAGGATTTGGGCATCGAAATCTTTTCTTTTATACAGCAGGTCTGCATGTTTAAGCTCGATGATTTTTATATTGGAATTCGACTGTGATTCCGTTGGTGGCGGTTGTTGGGCATGTATACCGGCTATAAGGATAAAAAATATGCCTCCTATAGCAATGACGATGTTTGCAGGGAATATTTTCAGATGCTTTTTGTTTTTTTTCATTTTTGACGAAAAAACCGATGCCTTATTTTATCCATCCCGGGTATTTAAAGTCGCAATTTCTCCATGCGGGGTCAATCCGCACAT
This sequence comes from Bacteroidales bacterium, assembly GCA_012798745.1. Classification (GTDB taxonomy): domain Bacteria; phylum Bacteroidota; class Bacteroidia; order Bacteroidales; family Dysgonomonadaceae; genus Anaerorudis. The sequence goes on along the minus strand of JAAZMQ010000206.1, from coordinate 9,501 downwards.
AGGTATTTTTTATTTTTTCGCGCAGCCATTGATCTATCATTTCTTGTCTTCGGGCATTTTCTGCCAATGTTTTTATAATTTGATAGTCGTTATTGAGATTGGCTTTGTGTCCTTCAATACGGTTGGTTACTTTTACTATGGCGGCAACCTGCTTCCCGTTTTTATCGAGCATGACGAAGGGGTCGGATATTTCACCTACTTTCATGTTACCGATTACGTTTGCAATATCTTGATTGAGTTCGTCCAATTGAAAACGAGATGTACCATAGTAGCTACTTTGCCGGTTGGAATTTACCATGATACCCTTATTATTGCGGGTATCTTTATCCGCAGATAAAAATGTTGCCGCTTCTTCAAACGTAATTTTCTTTTCCTCAATAGCAGTTTTGACAGAGTCGAGTCGAAGGAGTGCTTTGTCTAATTCTTCTTTTGGAACTTTGGGCTTTAACAAAATATGCCGAAAATTAGCTCTATCTCCTCTTCTTTCAATGAGTTGAATGATATGGAATCCATATTCCGTTTCCACAATGTTCGAAACCTTATTCGGATCATTTAAAGAGAAAGCAACGTTTGCGAATTCAGGAACAAACGATGTTCGATCCGAAAAACCTAATTCACCACCACGTACAGCAGATGCCGGATCTTCGGAATAAAGCAGTGCAAGTGTCGAAAAACTGGCTTTACCGCTGGTTATTTGTTCGGTAAAATCGCGTAAACGCGCTTTTACAGCATCAATTTCACTCAAGGGGATGGTGGGGTTTGCCGTTATAATCTGCACTTCTACTGTCGTAGGAATGAAGGGTATACTGTCCGGAGGAAGTTTGTTATAGAATTTTCGTATTTCCGACGGGGACAAGGAGATATCGCCGAATCGTTTTTGTTGAACACCTTGGATAAGCTGACTCTCGCGTACCATTCTTCGTGTATCCTCGCGAATAGAACTTATATTCTTCTGAAAATATTCCTCTACTTTCTCTGTCGAACCAATATTGGCTATGTATTCATTTATATAGAGCTCGGCTATCCGATTAACTTCGCCCTCTTCAACATTAATGCTGTCCAGTTTGGCTTGGTCGAGAAACAATTTGTTTACAGCTAATTGTTCCGGTATAAAACAATAGGGATCGCCATCGATCCGTTGATTCTGCATCAGCATTTCTTTGCGATATTCTTCGACTTCTGATTTCAGGATAGCTTCATCGCCTACTACCCATACAATTTCGTCGATGATGTTGTTTTGTGAAATGATATATTGGGTAGTAAATAATGCTATAAATAGAAAAAATGTTTTTATCACTTGTTTCATAAAAATTTCTCCTTTAAAATAGTAATGTAAAAATAGTGATAATATCATTAATAGCCAAATCGTTTTGAAGTCAAAAAAGTGAATAAAGTTAATCTTTTTCCAAGGCTGCTTGTGCTGCTGCCAATCGAGCGATAGGTACACGATAGGGTGAACATGAAACATAATCTAATCCCACTTTATGGCAAAACTTTATCGATATAGGTTCGCCTGCATGTTCACCGCAAATGCCGCATTTGAGATTGTGACGTGTTTTACGTCCGCGAACAACTGCTATTTCAACGAGTTCCCCGACTCCGGTTTGATCGAGAACGGCAAAAGGATCTTGCTTTAAAATGCCTTTTTCTATATACAAGGGTAAAAATTTACCCGAGTCGTCGCGACTGTATCCAAATGTCATTTGAGTAAGATCGTTAGTCCCAAATGAGAAAAATTCGGCACTGCCTGCTATTTCGGATGCAGTAAGGGCAGCACGAGGAACTTCAATCATTGTGCCGACTGTATAATCAATTGAATCGCCTTTTTCAGCAAACACCATTTTTGCTGTTTGTTCAATTACAGCCTTTTGAGCATCGAATTCGGTTACAATACTAGTGAGGGGGACCATGATTTCGGGGATTACTTCAATGCTTTTTTTCTTTAGTTCCAATGCAGCTTCAAGAATAGCACGGGTTTGCATTTCAGTGATTTCGGGATAAAGTATTCCTAAACGACAACCACGTAGTCCGAGCATGGGATTTGCTTCGAGCAAGCTGTTTACACGGGCGTGCACTTCATCATAAGAGAGATTCATGATTTTAGCCATTTCACGTTGCCCTGATTCGTCATGGGGAACGAATTCGTGCAATGGAGGATCTAATAGACGAATGGTAACCGGCAATCCGTTCATAACTCTGAAAATCTCGATAAAATCGTTTCGTTGGAGAGGCAATAGTTTAGACAAGGCTTTGCGGCGACCAATTTCGTCTTTCGCAAGGATCATTTCGCGCATGCTCTTGATTTTATCCCCTTCAAAAAACATATGTTCTGTGCGGCAAAGTCCTATACCGCAAGCGCCAAAGCGGAGCCCAATGGCAGCATCGTGTGGGGTATCGGCATTCTGGCGCACTTTCAGTCGTGCATATTTGTCGGAAAGCTCCATGAGTTCGGCAAAATACCCTGTTATTTCGGCTTCTCTTGTGGGTATTTTCCCTTCGTAAACATATCCTGTAGAACCATCCAGCGAGATCCAGTCACCCTCTTTTAAGGTGAGGTTTTTCACCGAAAGTGTTTTTGTTTTATAGTCGATAATCAGGTCGTTAGCTGCCGAAACACAGCATTTACCCATTCCGCGGGCAACTACTGCGGCATGCGAAGTCATACCGCCACGTGCGGTAAGGATTCCTTCGGCAACATTCATTCCCCGGAGGTCTTCCGGAGAAGTTTCTATACGGCAGAGAATTACTTTTTTGCCTTCTTTGTGCCATCTTTCTGCATCTTCAGGATGAAAGATGATTTGTCCGGTTGCGGCTCCGGGTGATGCGGGTAGCCCATAGGTGAGAATGGATGCTTTTTTTAAAGCTTCTTCATCAAAGACAGGATGGAGTAATTCATTCAGTTTTTCAGGATCGCAACGTTTGATTGTAGTCTTTTCATCGATATATCCCTGATGAAACATGTCAATGGCAATTCGTACCATCGCAGTGCCGGTACGTTTTCCTGCACGGGTTTGCAGTATCCACAGTTTACCTTGTTGAATGGTGAATTCAATATCCTGCATGTCCTTGAAATATTCTTCAAGTTTTCGTTGAATCTCGAAAAGCTCTTTGGCGCATTCCGGCATCGTTTCTTCAAGGGATGGATATTTTAGTGCACGTTCTTCTTCCGAAATTCCTTGTAATTTTGCCCATCGGCGTGAACCTTCTAGTGTAATCTGTAACGGTGTGCGGATACCTGCTACAACATCTTCTCCCTGTGCATTGATCAGATACTCTCCTGTGAAAATATCTTCTCCTGTGGCAGGATCACGTGTAAAAGCAACACCTGTAGCCGATGTATTTCCCATGTTTCCGAAAACCATAGCTTGTACGTTTACGGCAGTTCCCCACTCTTCAGGGATATTATTTAGCTTGCGATAAAGAACAGCCCGTTCGTTTTTCCAACTATCGAATACGGCAATAATGGCTTCCCATAGTTGTTCCCATGGATCTTCAGGAAAATCCTTCCCGGTATTTTTTTTTACGGCTTCTTTAAATTGGATGACTAATGTTTTCAGATCATCAACGGTTAATTCCGTATCCTGTTTAATTCCTTTGGAAGTTTTTAGTTTTTCCATGATTTCTTCAAAAGGATCGATATCTTCTTTGTTTTTAGGCTTCATGCCAAGTACCACATCTCCATACATTTGTATAAACCGACGATAAGAATCCCAAGCGAAACGCTCGTTGTTCCATTTTTTTGCAATTCCTTCTACAATATCATCGTTTATTCCCAGATTGAGTACAGTGTCCATCATTCCCGGCATTGAAACACGTGCGCCTGAACGCACCGATACCAAACAGGGATTTTCTATATCGCCAAACTTAGTTCCCATAATGGATTCAATGTGAACCATGCCTTTTTCGACTTCCGGTTTCAATAATTCAACAATGTGGTTTTTCCCTAATTTGTTATATTCAATACATACTTCAGTAGTGATGGTAAAACCGGGTGGAACAGGAAGCCCGATTAAATTCATTTCGGCCAAATTGGCTCCTTTGCCGCCGAGCAAGTCTTTCATGTCGGCGCGACCTTCAGCAGCTCCGTTACCGAAGGTGTAAACTCTCTTTTTTGTTTGATTTTGAGTATTTGGCATACTGATCAATTTATTTTGTACTGTTTTTCTTTTTGATAGAAAGAATGCAAAAGTATAAATTATTATTTATTTGATCTCGATTTTTATAGGTTATTGTTTATTTGATTCGTGATGTGAGAGAGATTTGGTTGTCTGTTGGGCATTGTCTTTTTTTCCAAGAGATATGTTATAAATTTGAATCCCCTTGAACAGGTTTATTTTGTCTTGTAAATGAATAAAGCCAGACAATTGGTGTAGCGTGTCATTCGGTAGGTATTTTGATGCGCTCATCGAATAGGTTTGGTTGGCAGTGATAGATTTGGTTCTATATATGATCGTATCGCTATATTCAAGGATAAGCATTGAGGTTAGCTTAGGCAGGTTTTGTTGCGATAGCCCGATAACGTCAAAACGGAAGTCAAAATTGTTTTGATTAATTTGTCTGGAAATTTCTGCCGTATCCAGTCGGAAAGAAAAGCCGTCTCCTCTCCCCATGAAGTCAAAAACATATAATTGAGGAATATAAGAAGGGGATTGATTTTTTCTTTTCATTTCTTGTTCGAGGGAACGTTGTTGAGCTATTTGCCGTTCAATATCTTTTTGTTGGCGTAAGATGCGTGACTTTACTGAATCGTTTATTTTAAGGTAAATATCAATATGATCGGCGTACCAAGAAAGTGATGTGTCCCATTGTGCTTCAGTAACCCCGTACTTGCGGAAAACCTGTTGTATAAAAGCCTCTTTTTTTTCAGGGGTATCGAATGTTGCATAATCATTTTCTATCAGTGCTTCGGCGATATAGATATCATACAAGAGCTTTTCCATCTCTTTTTTGCTCAGCACTTCTTTAGGTCGGCTGCAAAAAGAGATAAGCATGGCTGATGCCGTGATGAAAAATACATATGCGAAAACTTTATGCTTCACTGTTTACCCCTTGTTCTTTGGCAAGTTTCTTTTTTGCAAGGTTTTCTCTTTCTTTTTTCGATAAAAGAGAGTAAGATAATGTTTTGCGATAAAACAGTAATAATATGATTACGCCAATCGTGATAGATGCATCGGCAATATTAAAAATGAAACGAAAAAACAATATCTCTTTTCCCCCTACTAGAGGTATCCAATCGGGGATTGTAGTTTCGATAATAGGGAAATAGAGCATGTCTACCACTTTGCCGTGCAGCAAAGGTGCATACCCTTCACCAAAAGGGACAAATGAAGCGACATGACCAGGGTAACTGGCTTCAAAAATAGCGCCGTAAAATACACTGTCTATAATGTTTCCCGAAGCGCCTGCCAGTATAAGTGATATGCAAACAATGTATCCTGTTTTGTAGTCTTGCTTGATAAGTTTGTTCAAATAAATAATGATCGCGATAACGGCAATAATTCGAAAGGCCGAAAGGAATAATTTCCCTACAGCTTCTATTCCGAAAGCCATGCCGTTATTTTCCACAAAATAAATTTTGAACCATGGGGTTATATTAATTGAATCATAAAGCCCCATGTGTGTCTTTACCCATATTTTTGTGAGCTGGTCGATAAAGAGAACCAAAAAAACGACCAATATGGCTATAAGGCTTTTGGGTATTTTATTTTTCATTTGGAGATAATTGTCCCATATAAATCTCCTTTCAGAGAAGGGGAAAATTTTCCTTCCCTTGTGATGGATCGATTAATATGGAAAATGTCCATTATTTATTTTTTATTTCTGGCTTTTTTTGCTTCTATGCTAAGTGTAGCATGAGGTACGGCACGAAGACGTTCTTTTGGAATAAGTTTTCCTGTTTCGCGGCAAATTCCGTATGTTCCGTTCTCAATACGTATGAGGGCAGCTTGAAGATTTTGAATAAATTTCAATTGACGTTGTGCTAATCTTCCGGCTTCTTCTTTTGATAATGTGGATGCTCCTTCTTCTAGAATTTTGAATGTTGGAGAAGTGTCTGTCGTATCGTTGCCGTCAGCATTCATAACTGTTGCACGTAGCATTTCGTATTCGCGTTTTGCCTGCTCTAATTTTTCGTTTATTAGGATTCGGAATTCTTCTAGCTCCTCTTCCGAATATCTTGTTTTTTCGCTCATAGCTTCCTCTCTTTTTTCTGTTTTTCTACTATTTTTTTGTCCAATGATGGTATTCTAACGTATTCTTAAAGAATTTTGTTCAAATATACACATAAACTATCAATTTTCAATTGATCTTCTTGATAGTAATGGTTAATGTTTGACCGTCGATTTCTATTTCATCTTCTAAGTTTTTAGATGATAAAAGGATGTTATTTGCCAATACTTGCGATTTAATGTATTCCGCATTTTCTCGGATAGCTTCGTCAAACATCGGATTTGTCGATATTTCAACCGATATTCTATCTGTGATCTCAAAATCCTTTGCTTTTCGAAGGTTTTGAATCCGATTTACCAATTCGCGCGCAATTCCTTCTTTTCGCAATTGATCAGTAATAGTGATGTCCAACCCGACCGTAATTTTGTCGGCTGTACCCACCAGCCAACCGGGGATGTCTTCGGAAATTATTTCCACATCATCTCTTCGTATTTCAATTTGTTGACCATTTAAGTTGAATGTCAGTATACCGCCTTTTTCAAGTGTGTTGATATCGTCTTGCGATATTTCTTGAAGAATTGGCACGAGTCGTTTCATGATCTTTCCGTAACGGGGGCCGAGCTTTTTGAAATCGGGTTTTACTCTTTTTACCAACATATCGGTGGTAGAATCTGCAAAATTCAGTTCTTTTACGTTTACTTCGTTCAGAATAAGCGATTTTATGGCTTCGATATTTTGTTTTTGCGTTTTGTCCACCGTGGGGATTATGATTTGGGATAAGGGTTGGCGTACCTTGATGTTTACTTTCCGGCGTAAGGATAGCACAATGGACGAGGTTACCTTTGCCAAGTACATTTGTTCTTCCAGTTTTTTGTCGATATGATTTTCATCGGCTTTGGGGAAATCGGCCAAATGTACCGATTCAAAATTCTCGCTCCCTGTTGCCGTTATCAAATCCAGATACAACTTATCGGCATAAAATGGAGCAATAGGCGCCATAAGTTTAGCTACGGTAATCAGACATTGATAGAGCGTTTGATAAGCCGAAAGTTTGTCGTCGGTCATTCCTCCTCCCCAGAAACGTTTGCGATTAAGGCGAACGTACCAATTGCTGAGGTTATCGATTACGAAATCGGTAATTGCACGTCCGGCTTTGGTAGGTTCATAGGTTTCAAAATCTTCATCTACTTCTTTGATAAGCGTATTCAGCTCGGAAATAATCCAGCGATCGATTTCGGGACGTTGCTCAATGGGAATTGGGGGATATTGATTATAAAAATCGTCCACATTGGCATATAGAGCAAAGAAGGAATAGGTGTTATAGAGTGTTCCAAAAAATTTTCGACACGCTTCTCCCACACCTTCGATGTCGAATTTCAGATTTTCCCAAGGTGATGCATTGGTTATCATGTACCAACGTAGTGGATCGGAACCGTATTTCTCAATTGTTTCAAAAGGATCCACAGCATTACCCAATCGTTTCGACATCTTGTTCCCGTTTTTGTCAAGTACTAATCCGTTAGCAATTACGTTTTTAAACGCAACACTATCTTTTACCATTGTAGAAATGGCATGAAGTGTAAAGAACCAACCACGGGTTTGATCCACCCCTTCAGCTATAAAATCGGCCGGATAGACTTTCCGGAATTCTTCTTCTGAAATGTGAGGATAGAAAACCTGACCAAACGGCATTGCTCCTGAATCGAACCATACATCGATGAGATCAGTTTCACGCTTCATGGGTTTTCCACTATCGGATACCAAAATGATATTATCCACATACGGACGATGCAGGTCGATGTTGTCATAAGGTATTTCCTTGCAATTTTTCAGGTCAAGATCCTTCCAAGGGATTTCCTTCATCACACCTGCATCCAATGCCTTTTGCATTTCACTAAACAATTCTTCAATCAATCCGATGCACTTTTCTTCTTTCCCGTCTTCCGTACGCCAGATAGGCAAAGGTGTTCCCCAATAACGACTGCGACTCAGATTCCAATCCTGTAGGTTTTCGAGCCATTTTCCAAAACGTCCCGTACCGGTTGAAGCCGGCTTCCAATTAATTGTTTTGTTGAGTTCGATCATTCGCTCTTTGCAAGCTGTTGTGCGAATAAACCAACTGTCTAAGGGATAATACAAGACAGGTTTATCGGTACGCCAACAGTGTGGATATGGGTGCACTTGCCTCTCGATACGAAATGCTTTGTTTTGCTGTTTAAGCATAACACAAAGATCGATATCAAGAGTAGGAGCGTCTTCCGTAAGTGTTTCGTCGTACTCGTTTTTTACATATCGTCCTGCGAATTCGCTATATAACTCGACATTAACGTTATCTTTTACAAAATCGGGATCGAGATCCTCCAATCTGAAATATTTTCCCGTTAAATCGACCATCGGGCGGAGGTTGCCGTCTTTATCCTTTAACATTAATCCCGGCACATTGTATTCTTTTCCAATTCTGGCATCGTCTGCACCAAATGTGGGAGCAATATGCACGATACCGGTACCCTCCTCTGTAGTAACGAAATCTGCCGTAACTACCCGGAATGCATTATCGGAAGCTTTTACCCACGGAATAAGTTGTTCGTAATGCATTCCTGCAAGCTCTGATCCTTTCCATGTTTTCTCCAATACCTTGAAAGGGATATTTTTATCGCCGGGTTTATAATCTCCCAGTGATAAATTTTTGTTTTTATCGGGAAAATAAACAGGTATCCTATCTTTTGCAAGTACAGCAGTCATGGGTTTCCCGGTATAGGGATTATAGGTTTGTACTGCTGCATATTCAATATCAGGGTTGACGGCCAGTAATACGTTCGACGGCAAAGTCCACGGCGTTGTAGTCCATGCCAAGAAAAAAGGGTCGCCGAATTGTGCCATTTCAGGGAATGGATCTTTAATCTTGAATTGTGCCGTGCACGTCGTATCTTTTACATCACGATAGCAACCGGGTTGATTCAATTCATGCGTACTCAGGCCCGTTCCGGCAGCCGGAGAATAAGGTTGAATGGTATACCCTTTGTAGAGATGCCCCTTGTCATATAAATCTTTGAGTAAATACCAAAGAGTTTCGATGTAACGGTTATCGTATGTGATGTACGGATTTTTCATGTCTACCCAATAACCCATTTTTCGGGTAAGATCTTCCCATTCTTTGGTATATTTCATTACCTCCCTCTTACAGGTAGCATTGAATTCTTCTACTGAAATTTTTTTTCCGATATCTTCTTTGGTAATACCTAACATTTTTTCTACCCCCAGTTCTACAGGCAAACCGTGGGTGTCCCATCCGGCTTTTCGGTTTACAAGGAATCCTTTCATGGTTTTATAGCG
>JAAZMQ010000030.1 GCA_012798745.1 Bacteroidales bacterium | reverse complement strand
TTAAAAAAGACATGGCTGCTTCCCTTACGACTTTATGGGTTGTAAGTGACGCCACCAATATCTGTTTGAAAGTAGATAATTCATTTCCCTTTAATTTTCATACAAAAGTATATGAGAGAAAAATAAAATACAATATATTTACAAACTTTAACCTCGAATTCATAACACTTCGGCTTCAAATCCGGTTCGTTTGATTGTCTTGATGATGTCCTCCGCTGAAAGTTCTTCGGTTTCCACGGTCAAAATTTTGTCGGGATGATCGATGTCTACTTTCCATGAAAAAACACCTCCCTTTTTATCCAGAAAAGGTTTTACTTTTGCCACACAATTTGAGCAATGGATATTGGTTTTGAATCGCAATGTTTTCATATCTTTTTTGATTTTAATCGTAAACTGTTGGTTACCACACTTACCGAACTCAACGCCATTGCAGCACCTGCAATCATAGGATTGAGCATGAAACCGTTGAACGGATATAGCACTCCCGCGGCAATGGGGATACCGATGACGTTGTAAATAAATGCCCAAAAGAGATTTTGTTTGATCACTTTGGTTGTTTGTTGCGACAGATGAATTGCTTTGGGTATTTTGGTGAGATCGGATGAGATGATGGTCATTTTAGCTACATCCATCGCAATATCGCTGCCTTTGCCCATGGCGATGCTAACTTCGGCCTGCGCCAATGCTGCACTGTCGTTGATACCGTCGCCCACCATCGCTACTATTTTTCCCTGCTGTTGCAATTGCTTGATAAGCTCGGCTTTTTCCTCGGGCTGTACGTTGCCTTTATAGGAAGATATATTCAGCTGCCGCGCCACCTCGGCAACTGCTTTTTCGTTATCGCCGGTGTATATAACCACTTCTATGTCCATCTGTTGCAATTGCTCGACAGCCTCCCTAGAAGTAGGCTTCAGCTGATCGGTAATGGCAATGAGGCACAATACCCTCTCTTCATCGGCAAAAAGCGAAACGGTACGGGCTGCATCCATCTCACGAACAATCAGGGTTTGCAAATGGAAAGGAACAGGTACATTTTTCGATAAAATAAAGACTTCGTTGCCTACATAATACTTCTTCCCATGATAAGTTCCTTCAACGCCTTGCCCGCTAACATGAGCTATTTTCACCTCCTCGAGAAGCGTGCAATCATCCTGCAATTCGGACACAATGGCTTCTCCCAATGGATGCCCCGATTTGTATTCGATACTGTACAGTATATTGCACCACAATGGCTCAACATCGACCAACCAATTCATGGAAGTAACCACCGGCCTGCCCTCGGTAAGGGTTCCTGTTTTATCGAGCACCACCACATCGATGTCTTTCGCCAATTCCAAACTCTCCGCATCTTTAATAAGAATACCTTCTTCGGCTCCTTTACCAATGGCCACCATGACCGCAGTAGGCGTGGCCAATCCGAGAGCACACGGACAAGCAATCACCAGCACCGTGACCATCGCCAAAAGTCCGTGGACAACACCGTTTTCGCCACCAAAAATAAGCCAGACAACAAAACTCACCAGAGCAATACCAATTACCACAGGAACAAAAATTGCAGCAATCTTGTCCACCAGTGCTTGTACCGGGGCTTTACTTCCACGCGCTTCGTCCACCAATTTTATGATATGTGCCAACAACGTATCTTTACCTACCTTTTGCGCCCGAAAGTAAAAACTTCCTTGTCGGTTCAATGTGCCGGCAAATACCTTATCGCCGGGTTTCTTTTCCACGGGAATGGGTTCGCCGCTAATCATGCTTTCGTCAACAAACGAAATGCCTTCTGTTACTTCACCATCCACGGCTATGCGTTCACCGGGCTTCACCAACACAATATCGCCCACGACAACATCCGCAACAGGAATTTCGACCGGTATACTATTCCTTACAACAGTTACCGTTGAAGGCTGCAGCCTCATCAGCTTTTTTATGGCTTCAGAAGTATTTTCTTTTGCTCTTTCCTCCAACAGTTTTCCAAGCAAGATGAAGGTAATGATTACAGCTGATGCCTCGAAATAGACATGGGCTTCCAGCCCTTTGTCTTCCCAAAACTGCGGATAAAGCGTGTTGAAAACACTGAAGAGATACGAAATGCCGGTACTCAGTGCCACCAGTGTATCCATGTTTGCCGAACGATGTTTTGCCTGTTTCCATGCCCCAACGAAAAAACGCCGTCCAAAAACAAACAGCACCGGTGTAGCCAATGCCCACATGATATAGTTAGCATATGGCCAATGCATAAAAAACATGCCGATGATGACAACCGGTGCCGATAATAGAAGCGCACCAATGGTTTCGTTTTTGAGTTTGCGATAATTTCCCCTGCGTAAACGTTCCACATTCTCCACAGACAATTCGTCCTCCTCAATCAACATATCGTAGCCGATTTCCTGCAAAGCCTGACGCATTTTTTGAGGAGAAGTAATATCGGGAAGATATTCAACAGTCCCTTTCTCATTGCCGTAATTGACCGAGACATTTAAAACGCCGGGCATAAATGCGAGGATGTTTTGAGTTGCAGCAGCACAGGCGGCACACGTCATGTTTAGCACCGGATAGGAACGTTTGTCGGTATATACCTCTCCACCGCTTTCACGAACAGCTGTCACGATAGCGCGAATAACGTCGGCTTCGTCATCGAAAAATTGGGGATCGATGTCGAAAACCAACCATCCCGATTTTTTATCTATATCTATCGAAATGATTCCTTCAACAGAATGTAAAGCCGATTTAAATAGTCCTTCATCGACAGGATATTTCGATAACCTAATTTTCATGAAACGTTGTTTTTTCTCTCTTGTAAAAGAACAATTTACAGATGATTAAGTTCAAACCGCAATATTTTACAAAAAAGAAATTTATTCCTGTATAGCTGCTATCCCTTTTCAATATTTAATTTTTCCATGAAAAAACTTATCATTATTCCGCAAATAAATATACATTTGTGTGAAATTAAAACTTATAAGAACATGATAACATTTATCATTTGTCTGGCGATTTTAATTTTGGGTTACGCTTTTTATTCAAAATTTATTGAACGAACATTTGGAGCAGATCCCGATAAACCAACCCCCGCTTATAAACTCAAGGACAATGTGGACTATATTCCCATGCCATGGTGGCGTGTGTTTCTCATTCAGTTTCTAAATATAGCAGGATTAGGTCCTATTTTCGGAGCATTAGCCGGCGCAATGTGGGGGCCGGTTGCTTTTGTTTGGATTGTTTTTGGAACTATCTTCGGCGGCGCTGTGCACGATTACCTCTCCGGAATGTTATCAATCAGGCATAACGGATTGAGCATAACCGAGATCATTGGCATCTATTTGGGACTTACAGCCAAACAAGTGATGCGGTTATTTACAATTGTATTGATGGTATTGGTAGGAGCGGTTTTTATTACAGGTCCTGCAAACATTCTGGCCGGCTTGACACCCAATTATGCAACCATGAATTTTTGGGTTGCAATCATTTTCATTTATTATATTCTTGCCACACTGCTCCCGATCGATAAAATTATTGGAAAGATCTATCCCTTATTCGGTTTTGCTTTGTTATTCATGGCTGTAAGTTTAATTTCGGCCCTTTTTATAAAAGGGTACCAAATACCCGAACTTACAGCCAAAAACTGGCATAATTTCCACTATAACAGTGAGCAATTCCCCATTTTCCCGATGCTGTTTATTTCAATCGCTTGTGGGGCTATTTCCGGTTTTCATGCCACACAATCGCCTTTAATGGCACGATGTATAAAAAACGAAAAAGAAGGACGCAGAGTTTTCTATGGTGCAATGGTTGTTGAAGGAGTTGTTGCCCTAATATGGGCTGCTATCGGGATGAGTTTTTTCGGAGGAATCAAAGAATTAAACGAGGTAATGGTTGCCCATCAAGGTAATGCAGCATGGGCCGTCAACGAAATATCCAATTCGTTGCTTGGAAAATTTGGGGGAATATTGGCTATTTTGGGTGTGGTTGCGGCCCCCATAACCTCCGGAGATACTGCATTTCGTAGTGCACGCCTGATTGTTGCCGATGTTCTTAAAATAAAACAAGGCCCCATCGTGAATAGATTACTAATAACTCTCCCTCTGTTTGCTGTCGGCTTTCTTTTAACCCAAATCAATTTCGATATTATCTGGAGATATTTCGCTTGGGCTAACCAAACACTTGCCGCAGTAGTACTCTGGACAATCACGATGTATCTGATCCTTAATAACAAAAAATATTGGATTACTCTCCTACCCGCTTTGTTTATGACCTATGTCGTGTCTTCATATATTCTGCTTGCACCGGAAGGATTTGCACTCTCTAAACCTATCGCGTACATTGGAGGAGCAGTTATTATGATATGCTGCTTTATCGCTGTTTTGATTTATCAACAAAAACTAAAAAAAAGAGAAATCGTATTGCAGCAGCCCGCTTATATTGAAGAACGAAAAAATAAAGTGACAAAATGACAATATGTACCTGTTTTGTTACTTTTTTGTTAAGTTTTTAATTCTTTGCATCAAAAAATACGGAGGTAAAAAACTATTTTATTACTTTTGTAGTGTCAACTTTTTAAGTCAAGTAGTATCTTAACTTAAATTACTGCTTATAAGCACCTAAAACAAGATGGATCTTATTTATCCGATTATTTTATTCGTTTTATTGGTTTTAGCAGTCCTCGATTTAACAGTAGGCGTAGCCAACGACGCTGTAAATTTCCTCAACTCAAGTGTAGGTTCAAAAGTCGCACCTTTATGGGTAATCCTCACCGTAGCATCCATCGGGGTAGTGTTGGGAACGTTGTTTTCAAGCGGAATGATGGAGATAGCTCGAAGCGGCGTTTTTGATCCCAATATGTTCCCTTTCCCAAAAATCATGATGCTTTTCTTGGCTGTTATGATTACCGATGTTATTTTGCTCGATATTTTCAATACATTGGGACTACCAACTTCCACCACCGTATCGTTGGTATTTGAACTGTTGGGAGCGGCTGTTGCTGTGTCGCTGTATATCATCTGGGAAAACAAGGGCGGAAATTTGGCAGACTATATCAACTCGGGTAAAGCGCTGGCCATTATTTCAGGTATATTGATATCGGTAGTCATTGCATTTGTTGCGGGTAGTATAATCATGTATTTCACCCGCTTAATTTTTTCGTTCAACTACAAAAAACCTTTCAAATACTTTGGTGCCTTATGGAGTGGATTTGCACTCACAGCGATTACTTATTTCATTGTTTTTAAAGGATTAAAAGGCAGTGCCATTATATCGGAAAATTTCCTCCACTATATCACAAACAACATGGGTGAAGCCTTGTTTTACTCTTTTGTCGGATGGACACTTTTAATGGCTCTCCTACAGCACCTCTTTAAGGTTAATATTCTTAAAGTAATTGTTCTAATGGGCACAATGGCGTTGGCGCTTGCTTTTGCCAGTAACGACTTGGTAAACTTTATCGGCGTTTTCATGGCCGGATTAAGTTCATACCAAATCGCTTCACATGTAGCACTCGCCGGCGGAAATATCGAAACGTTGTACATGGACAAATTAAAAGATCCGGTTGTGGCAGATTGGAGATACCTATTGGGCGCAGGTATCATCATGGTACTAGCCCTATGGTTCTCTAAAAAAGCAAGAACGGTAACGGAAACCGAAGTAAATTTAGCACGGCAAAACGATGGCGGACCGGAAAAGTTTTCTTCTTCACCCCTTTCTCGCTCTATCGTTCGTGCTGCGGTAGATATCAATCGCGTGTTAAGAAGCTACACCCCGCCCAAAATAAGAAAAGCCCTCAACAGCCGTTTTGCCCCCACAAAAGCAGAAACCAATTCCGCATCGTTCGATTTGATCAGGGCATCGGTAAACCTGACTATTGCTGCATTGCTAATCTCGCTAGGAACGTCCTTAAAACTTCCACTTTCAACCACTTATGTTTCTTTTATGGTAGCAATGGGAACTTCTCTTGCCGACAGGGCATGGGGAAGAGAAAGTGCCGTTTACCGCATCAACGGTGTTTTAACAGTAATTACAGGATGGTTTTTTACGGCACTTATTGCTTTTACCATTACCTTTATTATCGGCTTATTACTGATGTGGGGTGGAAAAATAACCATGTTTGTGTTGCTATCACTCATTGTGCTTATTTTCATTAAGTCATCAGAAGCACACCGCAAAAGAAAAGAAAAAGAAAAAATCAATTCTTCTCTTCTTGAAGATGAAAAAGGCATCATTAAAGCATGCACATCAGAAGTGAGAAACGCAGTGGAAAAAATGTTGAATATCTATCAACAAAATATACAAGGGCTAACAACCGAAGATCGCCGTTTGCTACGAAAAATTTCTCGTGAAGCCGATAATTTGTATATGAGCTATAAAAATAAACGAACATATGAAGTGGTTCCCACAATACAAGCTATTGGTGTGAACGAATTAGAGATTGAACAAGAATATGTTCAAGTGGTGGACTATACTTATGAAATTGCCAAAGCACTAAAAACGATCACTTCGGAAAGTTACC
>JAAZMQ010000205.1 GCA_012798745.1 Bacteroidales bacterium | reverse complement strand
TTCAGGGCGTTCCACACAAACTTTCATATTGTTGTTTGAAATATCACCTTTTATTTCAAAATAATATTTTACCGTAAAACCTCCGCTTTGAAAGGTGTCACGCTCCAGAATTTGTTTTTTGTACTGGATAGAATGATTCCATGGATTTCCATCGAAACCGTATTCATTAAATGCAATATCTGCGGCCTTTGCAAAATAAATGTTTTTGTATTCTTTTCCTTTAATTATGAGATCGCAAAAATCGACCTTCATTGCATTTTCTTGCAAGGGAAATATTTTTAAAGGACCTCCTTCTTTTATTATTTGCGTATTAATGTCCTCATTATCGGATTTATATTCTTTAGTTTTCTTGTTGGAGATGAAAAGTAAAAGGCTTCCTGCGGGCGGTAGATTAAAATTGATGATCAATTCCCCATTCTTTTCTATAGCGGAATATGATTGTAATTTGCCGGTAAGAGCATCCATTTCAACAACGGATTTACCCTTTACCTTTATCACTCCGTTGGTCGGCTCCTCCAACGATGAATTTACAAGAAATAGAAGCTGACCGTCTTTATATTTTCGTCGTTGGTGAAATAAATTTCCGCCTTTTATGTCAGTAAATTGAATTTCAGGATTACTAAAATAATGCTGAATAGTTTCTTTTTCAAGTTGGTTTAGGAGAATTACCGATGGATTATCAGATTTAAAAAATTCAGAGATGCTGCTATCAAGCTTGCCACTTATTCTTTCAGGAACAGAAAATGAGATGATTCTGCCGCCTTGTTTTGCAAAATCGATCAATAAATCGAAAGTATGTTTTTCTACATTTTCCACAAGAGGAGGGATAACCACTGTAGAATAATTGCGTTGTCCGATTGTGAATTTTCCTTTTTTTATGTAACCTCTGTCTTTTATGATATTTTCTGAACCTAAATCGTATTCAACTTGGGATTTTTCGAGGTAGGTAACAAAATGTTGGAATTCTTGTCCTATTTGTTCAAGAGTTTTATTTCCTTTCACATAAGAATAATAATTCCAGAGTGTTGTAGTAGGCTCAATGATGAGCAGATCATTTATCTGCTCTCCGTTGGAAAGAGCTGCAGACAATCTGCCAAAATAATCATTTAAAACTTTATAATGTGGCCACCATGGAGAGTGGTAAGTAAAAACCGGAGGATAATCGTATTTTCGCGCTCCTTTAAGAGTAGTATGCGAAAGATGTTGGTTCATGAAATTTACCCCCAAAACATACGTCCAGTCTCCTAATCTTTTTAGATCTTTGAAGGTTACATCCCATCCTCCACCGCCATACGTTTCGCATAATGTTCTTTTGTAGCCGAGTTGATTGGCCGCACTTCGTAATTCTTTGACTGATCTTACATTTCCAAATTGAGCCCGCGGTGAAGTTTCGTTAAACTGATTAAATAACATATCTATACCGGGCATTTGGTGCCATGCGTACATAGCCATATTGTCTCCCCCTTGGGATAGGTCCGGCCAATTATGCTCCCAATAGTGACCGGTCCAGATGATGTTATTTTCTTTGCAATAATTAAAATAGGGTTTTGACCAACGATCGATAAACATTTGCAATAATGTTTCCATATAATTGTGTCGTATTTTTTTCCAATCCCCGATCTCTTCGAATAATGAGGGGAGATGTAATTTCAAATCATATCCCCATTTTTTTTCAAATTCGTTAAATAAATCAGGTGTCCATCTTATGCCGCCTGAAGAAGGTATTCCCGGTTCATCAGTAAAAATTCCGGGAACAATTTTTCCAAAATCATTTCCTGCCACTTTTTCGTAACCCGGAATGGTAATTTCCAGAAATTTTTGGGTAACTCCTTCAACCAACAAATCGACATAAGAAAATCCGCCATACCATGGCGATGCACCGTAATATGTTTTGTGAAATACATAAAATTTGCCTTGTTGCCCTTTAAAATTAACGATTTCATGGGTAATGTCTTTCAAATTCCCCTCTGTCCCTATCAAGCACAAAAAGCAACCGGACAATGTGTCGGGGAGGATGTCGTATGTTGTCATTTTCAAACCCTGTCCTTGGTTATAGGATTCAGGCATTTGAGCAGGTACATGACCTCCTCCAAAACCACTGGGATAGGAATTTTCGTCATAAATCCAGATAGTTAGGCCAAGTTCTTTCCCTTTTTCAACACTATATTGAAAGAGATCGAACCATTCATCGGAAAGATATTCCGTTATCAATCCGGGGCGGGGATGAACAAATACGCCGCCAAATCCTTTATTTTTAAATTCG
>JAAZMQ010000029.1 GCA_012798745.1 Bacteroidales bacterium | reverse complement strand
TTATGAACTGCGATGGTATGTCCGACAAAATCGGGAGAAATCATGGAAGAGCGTGCCCATGTTTTTATTACGGATTTTTTTCCGCTTTCATTCATGGCAAGCACTTTTTTTTCCAATTTTAAATTAATATACGGACCTTTTTTTAATGATCTACTCATAGTTATCTGTTAATTGATCGGATTACTTCTTCTTTTTTCTTTTCTCAATAATATACTTTGAAGAATGTTTTTTGGGAGATCTTGTTTTTAATCCCTTCGAATATAAACCCTTCGGAGATCTGGGATGGCCTCCTGAAGCACGTCCTTCGCCACCACCCATCGGGTGATCGACCGGGTTTTTGGCAACCCCACGTGTGTGCGGACGATGCCCCAACCATCTTCCTCTACCGGCTTTACCCGATTTCTCCAGAACATGGTCCGGATTACTAACACTACCAATCGTAGCTTTACATGAAGACAGAATTTTGCGAATTTCGCCGGAAGGCATTTTAATAATAGCATAGTTGTCTTCACGCGAAACCAACTGTGCAAATGCCCCTGCCGAACGCACCAATTTGGCACCTTCTCCGGGACGTAACTCAATATTATGAACCACTGTTCCGAGCGGGATATGTGACAAGGGTAACGAATTTCCAACTTCAGGAGCTGCATTAGGTCCCGACATCACTGTTGTTCCTACTTGCAATCCGTTTGGAGCCAGAATATACGATTTTTCGCCATCGGCATAATACAACAAAGCGATGCGCGCTGAACGATTCGGATCATATTCTATACTTTTCACAACCGCAGGAACCCCATCTTTCTTTCTCTTGAAATCGATAAATCTGTAACGCCTTTTGTGTCCGCCACCAATATAACCTACTGTCATTTTACCCTGATTGTTGCGGCCACCGGTACTTTTTTTACCTACTACAAGAGATTTTTCCGGTTTGGTTGCGGTAATATTATCAAATCTACTAATAATCTTGTTTCTTTGCCCCGGCGTTGTGGGCTTAAATTTACGTAGTCCCATTTCTCTATTTAGATATTACTGAATAAATCAATCTTTTCTCCTTGTCTCAGAGTGACAATAGCTTTTTTATACGATGGCGTACGCCCCTCAACAACCCCCGATTTAGTATAACGCTTTTTCAGTTTTCCTTTATATCTCATTGTGTTTACACGCTCTACGTGCACATCATAAAGTTCTTCTATTGCGTTTTTGATTTCAACTTTGTTGGCATTCGGAACAACAATGAAACCGTAACGGTTATCGAATTTTTCCGTTATTGCGCTCTGCTTTTCCGTGAAAATTGGTTTAATAATTATTCCCATTGTATTATTCCTTATGCTTTTAATAATAAATTATCAATTATGCCAACGGCCGATTCGGTAAGCACCAAATTTGTACAATCCATTATCTTATAGACGTTTATGTCGGAAGCCGTTATAATATTAACTTTGCTTAAATTTCGAGCCGACAAATATACGTTTTTATTTTGACTTGGCAAAACGAAAAGCAGCTTTTTATCAGCGAGTTGCAGATTTTTGGTCAGCTCGACAAACTGTTTTGTTTTGGGTTCGTCGAAATCGAAATCTTCAATCACCGTAATGGCATTGTTCTTTGCTTTTAAAGAAAGAGCCGATTTACGAGCCAATGTTTTTTCTTTCTTATTCAGCTTGAAACCATACTTTCTGGGACGGGGACCAAACACGCGCCCCCCACCTACCAATAAAGGTGAATTGATATCGCCTCTGCGGGCTCCTCCACTACCTTTTTGACGAATAAGCTTTCGAGTACTTCCCGATACTTCACTTCTTTCTTTCGTTTTGTGAGTACCTTGACGTTGGTTAGCCAAGTAATGTTTTACGGCTAACCATATACTATGCTCGTTAGGTTCAATTCCGTAAATGGAATCATTAAGCGTCACTTTCTTGTCGGTTACTTCACCTTTTATATTATATACATTTAATTCCATTTTATTTCTCTATTAAAACGATTGAACCATTATATCCCGGCACCGAACCTTTTACAACCAAAAGATTATGTTCGGGTATTACTTTTATAACCTGAAGATTTTGAACGGTTACCCGTTTATTCCCCATTTGTCCGGCCATACGTGTTCCTTTAAATACTTTTGCAGGATAGGACGCCGCACCAATAGACCCCGGTGCACGCAACCTGTTGTGTTGACCATGAGTGGACTCGCCCACTCCGCCAAAACGGTGACGTTTTACAACACCCTGAAAACCTTTACCCTTCGAGGTGCCGATCACGTCCACAAAAACAGTGTCCTTAAAAAGATCAACAGTGATTTCGGACCCCACCTTGTAGGCATCCTCAAATCCTTTGAACTCGGCCAAGTATCTCTTCGGAGTTACTCCTGCTTTCTTGAAATGACCTTTTTCGGGTTTGGTTGTATGTTTGTCTTTTTTGTCCACAAAACCCAACTGCAAAGAGTCATAACCATCTTTCTCAACAGTTTTTATCTGAGTAACTACGCAAGGACCAGCTTCGATCAC
>JAAZMQ010000204.1 GCA_012798745.1 Bacteroidales bacterium | reverse complement strand
TCGCCCTTGTGGTTTTTTACGCTGCAAACCAGATCAACCGGATTGAAATGCGTGCCGCTTCGAAAAGCATTCATGGCAACGGGATCATCGGGATTGATTTGCGAGCTTTCCAGAATTTGCGGTGAGGCGGTGCCGTCGGGATTTTTAACGATAAAGGGGCCGCCTCCCGGTTCGCCCACATTTTTCACCATCCCGCACACACGAAAAGGACGGTTGAGCTTGCGCAGCAAATAATCGCGCAAGTCGTTGTCCGACTCGAAACGTTTACCGTCGTGGCGGATGCAGAGTTCGTTTTCGGTAAAACCAAGCATTTCCGACAAATCGTCAGTTGTTGCGTCGCCCGATTCCAATTTTTCCATGTAACGAAAAGCACGTTCCTGCATTTTCACCAACACACCGGCGAGCAGTTTTTTGTAGCGGGCTTCGTTTTCTTTCAGCCTGTCGGGGACAACATTATCGATGTTTTTGATGAAAATGATGTCGGCATCAATAGCGTTGAGGTTTTCGATGAGCGCACCGTGACCGCCCGGACGAAAAACCAGACGACCGTTTTCGTCGCGGA
The DNA here is from genome assembly GCA_012798745.1 of Bacteroidales bacterium. Taxonomy (GTDB): domain Bacteria; phylum Bacteroidota; class Bacteroidia; order Bacteroidales; family Dysgonomonadaceae; genus Anaerorudis. The sequence continues at coordinate 2,228 of JAAZMQ010000204.1, read as the reverse complement.
AAGGCTCGTTGTTCATATCGACTGCAATGGTATTGGTAGAAGGTTTTTGAATGCTGAAAGAAATATCGTAACAAACGTTTAATCGTTGTTCGTACAGCGGGCTTTTTTCGGATGTCAGCTTTTCGAACAGCGGTTTGTGTTGCGGAGAAACCGTAAAATGAAGAATGGCTCTTTCCTTATTATCTTTGGCATAATACGAACTTTCTACCATATGTTCTTCAACCGGCGTGCGATTTCCATCGGGGTATCTGTGAAACAACAGCAGCCCTTTGGGCAAATTGCCGTAGTTCATCCCTTCGGGCAAAAGCAGCATACGCACAATGGTTTTGTATTCGCCATCGGCTTTCAGCTTTTCGATATTTTTTCCGTAATTTTTTTCACATAAGGCGTTCAGTTCGTCAAAAAAAGCGAATTTCTCGATTTCTGCAAAAAACTTCTTCTCGAAATCCGTGCGCGGTTCATCGTAATCGGCATCGAGAAAAGCAAACAAATCTTTAAACATGCGACTGGCAGCACCCGATGCAGGCACAAATTTCACGATGGTGCAATCGTTTTTTCGGTATTGTTTCCACGCATCGATATAAGCTGTTTCATCTTCTTGGGGAATGCGCATGATTCCGTTTCCGACAGAAGCTGCCGATACAATAGACAGAGGAGGAAATCCTTCTTTAAAATATTTTAATTGCGTGAGCACCTCTTCTTCAGAGAGCCCCATTTCTTTTAATTGAAGTAAATCTTCGTGAGTAAACATAACGCTAACAGATTTTATATATTCAAAGATAATTATTTTTGGCAATAAAGAGTAAAAATCAAAAAAAGGAAGGCATCGTGAAGTTAAAAAATTCTTTAAATCCGACATTATGTCATAAAAAACTGTCAATTCCGGGTTTGGCATATCATTTGAAAAAGATAGATTGGAACAAAAACAGAATCAATTTAAAATAAAATATTAATTATGGGAAAGATAATTGGAATAGACTTAGGCACAACGAATTCCTGTGTTGCAGTAATGGAGGGGAATGATCCTGTTGTTATCCCCAACAACGAAGGGAAACGAACAACGCCTTCGGTAGTAGCATTTTTGGATAACGGAGAGCGAAAAGTAGGCGATCCCGCAAAACGTCAGGCTATTATAAACCCGACAAGAACGGTTTCGTCCATCAAACGTTTTATGGGTCGCAAGTACGATGAGGTGCAGAACGAAATTTCGCAGGTACCCTACAAGGTAGTCAGAGGTGAGAATAATACTCCTCGTGTAGATATTGATGGGCATTTATACACACCTCAGGAAATTTCGGCCATGATTCTTCAGAAAATGAGGCAGACAGCCGAAGATTATTTGGGAACAAAGATTACCGATGCGGTGATTACAGTGCCTGCGTATTTTAACGACTCGCAGCGTCAAGCTACCAAAGAGGCGGGCGAGATTGCAGGATTGAACGTACGTCGTATTGTGAACGAACCTACCGCCGCTGCATTGGCTTATGGTTTGGACAAAAAGAGTAAAGATCTGAAAATTGCCGTATTCGATTTGGGTGGAGGTACGTTCGATATTTCCATCCTTGAATTGGGAGACGGCGTTTTCGAAGTGAAATCTACCAATGGTGACACTCATCTGGGAGGTGACGATTTTGACCAGCGCATCATCAACTGGCTGGCAGAAGATTTTCTGAAAGAAGAAGGCATCGATTTGCGGAAAGATCCGATGGCTCTGCAACGTTTGAAAGAGGCTGCCGAAAAAGCCAAAATTGAACTGTCGAGCACTACAACCACGGAAATCAATCTGCCGTATATCATGCCGGTTGACGGAATTCCCAAACACTTGGTGAAAACGCTCACACGGGCTAAGTTTGAACAGCTGATTGACGATCTGTTGCAAAGATGTTTAGAACCGTGCAAACTTGCATTGAAAGATGCCGGTTTAAATACATCCGATATTGACGAAGTTATATTGGTAGGGGGGTCAACCCGTATCCCGGCTGTTCAGGCGCTGGTAGAGAAATTTTTTGGCAAAGCTCCCCACAAGGGTGTTAACCCCGACGAGGTTGTTGCTATCGGTGCTGCCATTCAAGGTGCCATTTTGTCGGGTGAAATCAAAGACGTATTGTTGCTCGATGTTACTCCGCTTTCGCTGGGTATCGAAACACTGGGTGGTGTAATGACCAAACTGATCGAAGCAAATACAACCATACCTACCCGTAAGAGCGAAATTTTCTCCACTGCTGCCG
>JAAZMQ010000203.1 GCA_012798745.1 Bacteroidales bacterium | reverse complement strand
TGCGCAAAAAAATGTGGTTTCGTATGGTTTGGCTTTTGCACCTGTTAATTTTCTCTTTTTATGTTTGGGCGTTCTCCTGCTTGTTTTTGCAGAGCAAAACGGGGTTGTTCTTCCCGAAGTTTCCGATAATATATTGCCCCATATTGCCGGTCAGTATCTCGGAAATACGGTTCTGGGTATTTTTATCGTAGGTATCGTGGCTGCAGCTTTTTCGAGTGCCGATTCGGCATTGACTGCTTTAACCACTTCTTTCTGTGTTGATATTCTGGGGATGAATAATAAGGAGAACGATCCGGAAGTGGAAAAAAGAAACATCACCATTCGCAGGCGTGTACATGTGGGAATCAGTGCCGTTTTTGTTGCTATCATTCTGATTATCGAAGCCATTGGTTCCGATAGTATCATCACGGCTATTTATAAACTGGCATCCTATACCTACGGCCCGTTGTTGGGATTATATTTTTCGGGATTATATACTAAGGTAAAACCCATAGACAAATATGTTCCTTATGTAGCGTTTGCGGCTCCTGTTTTGTGTTTCGTTATAGAAATTGTCATGAAAACTGTTTTTCATTATACCGTAGGATACGAATTATTGTTAATAAACGGGGCTCTTACCGCTTTGGGATTATGGATTGTTTCGTCAAAAAATCGTCAAACACAACGTATTTAAAATTCTTGACCTATGCTTATTCGTGATGCCCAATTTGTAGTCAGCAATATCGATTACCGGAAATGTCCGCAAGATAGCAAGCCCGAATATGCTTTCATCGGGCGTTCCAATGTGGGAAAATCCTCGTTGATTAATATGCTCACTAATCGGAAAGGACTTGCCATGACCTCTTCTACACCCGGAAAAACATTGCTCATCAATCATTTTCTCATCAACAACGACTGGTATTTGGTAGATTTGCCGGGTTATGGATATGCTCGCAGAGGGAAGAAAGAACGGAAGCAGTTGAAAAAAATGATTGAGGAATATATTCTTTGGCGCCCACAGTTGACACTTCTTTTTGTATTAGTAGATAGCAGGCACGAACCTCAAAAAATCGATTTGCAGTTTATCGATTGGCTAGGCGAAAACGGTATTCCCTTTGCCATTGTCTTTACCAAATCGGATAAATTGAGTTCGGTTAAGCTACAAGATCGGATCGAACATTACAAGCAAACACTTTATGAAGGGTGGGAGGAGCTTCCCCCCATTTTTGTTACTTCTTCAGAAAAGGGAACCGGCCGCGAAGAGCTGTTGGATTACATCGAGCAGATCAACAGAAGTTTGAAATAACAAAATTTTTACAAACCTACTGAATCGCGGTAAAAATCAAGCGCTTCAAAAATCAGTTTTTTGTCTGCAGTTTGATTAATTTTCACATTGCCGATATCCGACAAGAGGGTAAAATTAACCATATCTCCTTCGTTTTTCTTATCGTGCGTCATAATTTCATAGAGCGTTTCGTAGTCGTCGCACGTGATAGGGAAAGCCCCGTAATTTTTTTCGATAAAATGAATGGTTTTTAGCAATTTGTCTTTTGGAAAATCGCAAAGGCGATGCGAAAGATAAAGTTCCGCTATTAATCCCCATACAACAGCATAGCCGTGCAGTACCGGTTTTTTGTTGGAGATAGCAAAGCTTTCGAAAGCATGACCGATGGTATGTCCAAGATTCAGTGCCTTACGGATATCTTTTTCGTAGGGATCTTTTTCAACAATGTGTTCTTTGATGGAAACCGAGCGGAAAACCAGTTCGTTCAGTTCTTCAAAATCGATGAGATCAAAGGGAAATGACAATACCTTTTCCCAATCCGTTTGCGAGTGGATAAGGGAATGCTTAATCATTTCGGCAAAGCCGGATAGGATATCTTTTTTATCGAGTGTCCGAAAAAATTTTGACGAGATAAGAACATATTCTGCCGGATAGAACGCACCGATTTCGTTTTTATATCCTTCAAAATTGATTCCGGTTTTTCCACCTACAGCGGCATCCACTGCACCCAAGAGCGTAGTGGGAATGTTGATATATTTAATTCCTCTTTTGAATGTTGCCGCAGCAAAGCCACCCAGATCGGTAACCATTCCTCCTCCTAGATTAATGAGCAGTGAGTGGCGTGTAGCACCATTCTCGGTGAGTTGTCTCCATACCCACGAAAGATTTTCGATATTTTTGTTGGTATCGTTGGCGGGGATAACGATTTGTTTGGCCGTCCGAATCAATTCGGAAGAAGCTATCAACGGAAAACAATACGTTGAGGTGTGCTCATCGGTGAGAACAAAACGTTTGTCGTGATGAATGTTTTGTACAACTTTTTCCAAGTCGCTTACAATATGGCTGCTTTTTATGATTTCTTGCATACGAATGAGAAATAAGTGAATGCGTTAGTTCTTTTTTAATGCATTGTAGATTTCGTCTTGAATGCGCTCCCTGATTTCCATTGATGAAAGTTTGTTTGGAGTGCGCGACGGGTAAACTCTGTTCGATAGAAAGATATAAATCAATTGATTGTCGGGGTCAACCCAAAAACAGGTACCCGTGAAACCGGTATGTCCATAAACCGAAGGGGGCGTTTGTTTGCTGCACGGACTCGCTTTAGGGTTTTGAGGGTCGGGTTTATCGAATCCCAACCCGCGACGACTGACGCTGCTCTTTGTCGTGGTAAACAACCGGACGGTTTCTTTGCTGAGGAAACGTTCACCTCCATATTCCCCTTCGTTTAGCCACATTTGATATATTTTAGCCATATCGTTGGCATTCGAAAACAGCCCGGCATTTCCCGAAATGCCACCAAAAAGTGCAGCTCCTTCATCGTGAACATAGCCATGTATCAATTGTTTGCGGAAAAAGGGGTCATTTTCGGTAGGAGGTATATTGTTTATCGATAGGTAACGTATGGGTTGAAAGGTGGTTGTCGATGCACCAAGTTTACGATAGAAATTTTCTTGAACAAACGTATTCAGGTCTTCCCCCGAAATGTTTTCTACCGCTTCTTTCAGCAGCATAAAATTGAGGCAACTGTATGTATATTTTCCTCTTCTTCCCAATTTGGTATCGATGATGTCTTTCAACAATACATCGTGCATTTTTTTGCTTGCATACATATCTTTTGCCACAGGCATTGAGAAAGTTTCCGATAATTGATTCGAAATCAGATCGGGACGAAATCGATAATCGGTGCGCCCCCACGCTCCGGCATAATAAGCAGGATAGGTTTCCGATTTGCTTCCGAATAAGGAACCGATGTAACTGGTATTGTCGATTGCCGAGGTGTAATAGGGAATGAAAGACACAATTCCCGATTCGTGAAACAGCAATTCCCGGATAGTGATATTGGCTTTGTTGCTTCTTCTCGTTTCGGGTACAAATTTACTGATAGGATCTTGCAACTGCATCTTTTTTTGGTCGTACAATTTCATTACGGCCGGCAGAGTAGCTGTTGCTTTGGTTACCGATGCCAAATCGTAAACCGTTTCGTCGGTAACGGCTGAACTTATGCCATATTCAAAATTTCCGAACGATTTTTCGTAAATTACCACACCCTCTTTGGCAATCAGAATTTGGCAACCGGGGTATGCCCGGTTTTTTATTCCTTCCCTTGCAATTTCTTCGATTCCGGCCAACGCTTCCGACCTGATCCCTACCTCTTCGGGCAGGTTATAGGCTAGTCTTGTTTTGTTAGTTTCGATCCCTGTGTTGAGGGGAAAACTCGCTGCCGATACTTGTAATTTGCCTTTCAGCGGAATTCCTCCAAAAATTCCCTGAGCTGCACTCTTAGCGGCAGCCGGGTTGTTGTCTTGCGCCAGAACAACGGCTTGCGCATTTTCGATGGAGGTTTTGTATCCCTCTAATTCGTAAGGAGAAGTGAAAAAAACGAGGATGGTATGTTTGCTTTTTGTCAGCTTTTGCAACGTTTCATCTTCCGTGTTCTGCACTCCGTGAATAGAGACGATCAGCAGATTACAATCGGCCACTTCTTTTTCGATTTCTCCCAGTCCCTTTGTGTCTGCAAGCTGAAAAGTACTTATATTATCGTATTTTTTTACCATCCGTTGAAATTCGTTTGGCGCTGTTTCACCGATGGCTATAGAGGCAATGATTTTGGTGTCCAATTCTTTGATTGGAATGAGGTTAGATTTGTTTTTCAGCAGCGTAACCGCATTGTCATACAGTTTGCGTTTTATCCATTCGGCAGTAGTTGTGTTTATGTTTTTGTTCAGTTTGTCTGTATCGATGGGTTTGAAATCATGTACACCCAATATATATTTATAGGAGAGGATTTTTCGCACTTTTTCTTCCAGCATCTGTTCGGGAATAGTCCCTTTTTCGATAGCCCTCTTAACCGATGCCAATTCGTCTGCCTGACGCGGTACGCCCAGAATAATATCGTTGCCGGCAAGAAGGGCTTTCACGCTTTTGTCGGTTTGTTTAGCTACACCACGCATCGCCATTCCGTCGGTAAAAATCAGTCCGCCGAATCCCATTTCTTGTTTCAGTAATTTTTCTCCGATGTTGGGAGATAAGGAAGCGGGCATACCGTTTGTATTCAATGCCGGGACGTTCAGGTGCCCGATCATGATGCCCGACAAACCGGCTTCCACGTATTTTCGGAACGGTATAAGTTCCACCTTATTCAATCGTTCGGATGAATGTCTGATGGTGGGGAGGGTTTTATGGGAATCTTCTGAGGTATCGCCATGACCCGGAAAATGTTTGGCTACTGCCATCACGCCGTTATCTTCCAATCCTTTGGCATAGGAAATTCCTTTGCGGGCAACATTTTCGGGATCGGAACCAAAGGCACGTATGCCGATAACGGGGTTTTGCGGATTGCTGTTGACATCGATAGCCGGAGCAAAATTGATATGGATACCCATTTCGCGACATTGGCGGGCTACTTCTTTTCCATAAAGGTAAAGCAATGTATCGTTTGTGATAGCACCCAACACCATGTTCTTGGGAAAATCGGGGGCATCGCTTAGCCGCATCGAAAGCCCCCACTCGGCATCCATAGCGATAAAAAGAGGCGTTTTGGTTTTACTTTGTGCATAATTGGTAAGCTCGGCTTGTTGCGAAAGTGTCCCTTTGCTGAACAAAAGTCCGCCCACTTTCTGATTAAGTACGTAATCGTTTATTTTGGCTTTATTTCCATTATTGTTATTGTTTTCTACGACAGGCATAAACAACTGACCTATTTTTTCGTCGAGACTCATACTTTTATAAACTGAATCTACCCACGTGTTCATTTTTTCCATATCGGCTTTACGATACAGATTGGACTGTTGCCCATATAAAGAAATCAGGGAAAATAACGCTGAAATCAAGAAAAGAATTCTGTTCATTTTTAAGATTATTCCGGTGCCTTCAATGATGTTTTTGATCGTGTCAAAAGTACACATTTTTCCGTAAGCAGCCAAACAGAAGAAAATCAAAAAATAAATATAAAAGATCTGATTATTGGAGTAATAAATAATTATTGCTATCTTTGCACCCGCTTTGCGCAATCTCTGTCGGAAAAAAATGCCGTTATATTGCGTTCTTATTCGTTAAATATTAACATAAAGCTTCATCAGTCATGGATTTAATTAAAATAGTGGAAGAATCTTTCGCAGGAGAGAAGAAAGAACACCCTAAATTTAAGAGTGGAGATACTGTTACGGTGGCCTATCGTATCGTAGAAGGGAACAAGGAACGTATTCAGCAGTATCGCGGCGTTGTGATCCGGATTTCGGGACATGGCGACAACAAACGTTTTATCGTTCGTAAGGTTTCCGACAACATTGGTGTTGAACGAATTTTTCCGCTGAATTCTCCGTTTATCGAGAGTATTGAAGTGAATAGTCAAGGTAAAGTTCGTAGGGCAAAACTGTATTACCTTCGTTCGCGTCGCGGAAAGAAAGCCCGTATCAAAAAGAAAGCTTTTTAATCCGGTTTTTAAAAAAATAACAAACGCTCTGAAGTTTTCGGGGCGTTTTTTTGTATTTTTGCTTTGCACTCGTTTGTTCTCTTGAAAAGTAAAAATCGGAAAGGTATTTTATGCAATACAAAACACAAGGTGTTGTTTTATGTACATCGCGTTACAGCGATACGTTCTCTGTTGCTCATGTTTTTACGCGAGATTTCGGCCGCATGGCTTATCTTCTTCCAAAAAGTGGCGGAAAAAAATCAAAAGTAAGAGCTTCACTTTTTTCCCCCCTTTCGGTATTGAATATGGAGGTGGAACATTTGCCATTGCGTGAAATTCAGCGGCTGAAAGAGGTTGAAAGGGACTTTCCTTTATATGAAATATGCGCGGATGAAACCAAAATATCAATTTCTTTTTTTCTAGCGGAGTTTCTCTCGAAAGTATTGCGTGAAACTCACGAAAACAAACCGCTTTTCGATTATTTAAAACACTCGGTGCATGTGTTGGAAGAATCGCATCGGGGACTTGGTAATTTTCATCTTGCATTTATGTTCGGATTGACCCGTTTTTTAGGGATTTATCCCAACCTGGACGATTACCGACCGGGGGCTTATTTTGATTTGCTCAACGGTATATTTGTGCAATACATGCCTCCCCACCATTATTACCTTGCTCAAGCACAAAGCACCTACCTTAGTGTTTTCAGCAGAATCAATTATACCAATATGCATCTTTTTCGCATGTCGCGTGCCGAGCGCAATGCCCTTATCGATTATCTGTTGGTGTATTACCGTCTGCATATATACGATTTCCCCCCATTGAAATCGCTGGAGGTGCTTCGGGAACTGTTTTGAGCACGTATCCGCAGCGGGTACATTATGAAAATTACAGCATAACAACGTGCGTTGGCAACTGTGCTGAACACTTGCCTCGAAGGAGAGGACGAGGGATAATACATTAGGGTGCATTTTTGAGCATTGTTCATGTGATAATGAGCAGCGGCTTGTGGAGGAAGGAATACATTTGCGTACATTTTGAGAATGAAGAGGTGACTATAATAATCGGATATAATACGAATGGCAAAACAAAGAAAACGAAAAGTTGAAAATGGTTTAGTAGAAGGAAAACTTTCCCAATCCATTTGGAAACTTGCCGCTCCAATGATGATTGGAGGGGC
>JAAZMQ010000202.1 GCA_012798745.1 Bacteroidales bacterium | reverse complement strand
TGAAGTTTGAGGAATTGTTTTATATTCAGTTGAGTATCGTCAGGTATGCGGCCGACCGAAAATCCAAATTAAACGGATTCGTCTTTAAACGCGTAGGCAAGAACCTGAATACTTTTTACAAAAAATACCTGCCCTTTGAGCTGACAAACGCCCAGAAAAGGGTCATTAAGGAAATCCGTCGGGATATGGGTTCCGGAAAACAGATGAACCGGCTTTTGCAGGGAGATGTAGGAAGCGGAAAGACCCTGGTTGCGCTCATGAGTATGTTGATTGCGATCGATAACGGTTTTCAGACCTGTCTTATGGCGCCAACTGAGATTCTTGCGTCTCAACATTTTGCCACGTTCAGCGAATTGCTGTCGGATATGAAGGTAAATGTGGCGTTGCTCACTGGTTCGACGAAGAAAAAGGAACGGGAGTCGATTTTGGAGGAGCTGCAAACGGGCAAAATAGATATTCTCATCGGGACTCATGCGTTGATTGAGGATGTGGTGCAGTTTCAGAATCTCGGGTTTGTGGTTATTGACGAGCAACATCGCTTCGGTGTGGTGCAACGCGCCAAGTTGTGGAAGAAAAACGATCATCCTCCCCATGTGCTCGTAATGACGGCTACACCCATTCCGCGCACGCTTGCCATGACGGTTTACGGCGATCTCGACGTGTCGGTGATCGATGAGTTGCCGCCGGGTCGCAAACCCGTCAAAACGATTCATCGCTACGATACGAAACGCGGAGCGTTGCATGCTTTCCTTCGCGATCAGATTCATGCCGGTCGGCAGGTATATGTGGTTTTTCCGCTCATCGAAGAAAGCGAGAACCTCGATTTGCGCAGCCTCGAAGAAGGTTACCTGCACATCAAAGAGTCGTTCCCCGAATTTACCGTTGGCAAGATGCACGGACGCATGAAACCTGCCGAAAAAGACGAGGTGATGCGCCGGTTTTTGGCAAACGAGGTGCAGATACTCGTATCTACAACGGTGATCGAGGTTGGCGTGAATGTTCCCAATGCTTCGGTCATGGTGATCGAAAGTGCCCAGCGTTTCGGGCTGGCACAATTGCATCAGTTGCGCGGAAGGGTAGGGCGAGGTGCCGACCAATCGTATTGCGTTCTGATTACACCTTATGAATTGTCGGCCGATACGCGCAAGCGCATCGAGATTATGACGGAAACCAACGATGGGTTCCTGATTGCCGAGGCCGATCTGAAGCTTCGCGGTCCCGGCGATTTGGAGGGTACACAGCAGAGCGGCATTCCTTTTAACCTTAAAATTTCGGATATCGTGCGCGATAACGATATTTTGTTTCGTGCGCGCGAAGTTGCCGAGGAAATCATTGCGAAAGATCCCAATTTGGAACAACCCGAACATTTGGTATTGAGACAACAGCTGAACCGGTTGTCGGGCAATCGGTACGACTGGGGCAGAATCAGCTAACCTCTCCCTCTCCTTGCTCCTTTTATTTGTTCAAGAGCTGTTTGTCTGCCCATTTAATATATTGCTCCCAGTCGAAATCGGTTACATCGTGTTCACCGCTTCGGATGTGGTATGCCACAGTATTGTGAATAGGTTGGTTGACAGGCGGCATGTCTTGCGAGGGTATTCCTTTTTTTCCAAAAAGTTCGTAAACCGGGGTAGCAAAATAAGCACCTAAAAATTCTCCCCGAGGGTCGGCCCAGAGATCCTTTTCAGCACTCGCCACATAAACAGGACGTGGCGCTATAAGGGCAATTAGTTCGTGTTGATCCACGGGAAGTGCATCTTCGTTATCGTTGTATTTGTTGAAATTTTTGCAAAACCGATGCGGAAAAGCCGTGTTGATGCGTGCTATTGTTTCTCCAAACCGTCTTTTCGAAAGCGCTGCCCCACCACATCCCGAATTATTGGAAATGACGGCAGAAAAACGTTCATCTTGTGCTCCTGCCCAAAGTGCGGTTTTACCCAACCGCGAATGTCCAAAAACAAT
>JAAZMQ010000201.1 GCA_012798745.1 Bacteroidales bacterium | reverse complement strand
TCAATAAAGCCATAGCCAACCGATACTTTTCGTCCTTTGTTTCTTCGTAAATCGGGAAAAGCATTTTTCCGGAATTCAACCGGTCGATATTGTATTCTTCCAATCGATAGGTTTTTATCGTACCATCCTCGTTAACAACACTATCGGCATAACTCTCGGCATAATCGAAATATCTTCGATTACCGGTTTTATTCCAAACATCCAATATCGCTCCCAATTCCAAACCATGACAATAATTCCATTTCAACTCCTTTGAAAAATCAACCATCCAACTTTCGGGATTTCGTTGCATTTCTGATTCCGTCATCCAAATGTAATATTTGGGATGGGATGATATGGGTATTACACAAGCAAATAGGATTATCCAAACAAGAATTGACTTTTTCATTTTATTTATTATTTTAGAAAGGACATCAGTCTATTGATGTGTTTATTTTTGACTTCTTTGACAAACATCTCCGCAACAATTTTGGCTCCGAGCTCATTGAAGTGGGTGTTGTCATCCAATCCTTGCGGATAAAGTTTACTAACCCCGGGCGGAAATTTATGAAAATATTTTTTCGACACCTCAACACCTTCTTGTTGAAGCCATTGCGAAGTAATTTTTTCCATATCAATGAGTGAAACATCGTATTGCGTTGCTACTTGTCGAATAATGTCGGGATAAATTCCATGAGTGGGAATAAGCTGCCCATTCTCGTCAAATTTTCGCCTGGCAACCGGCGTACAAAGAATAGGTGTCGCACCTTTAAGTTTCACTTCATTCACAAAGGCAACAAAGTTGATTCGAAACTGTGCCGGATTTGTATAACGCTCGCCTTTTTCTTTAGACGAATCATTATGTCCAAACTGAATAATAACGAAATCTCCTTTTTCGGTATTATTTATCAAGTTGGTCCACAAACCTTCTTCGATGAACGTTCGAGTGCTCCTGCCATTTTGAGCATAATTTTTAACAATTGCTTTTTGATTTACAAATTCAGGCAACAATTGTCCCCATCCACGTTCCATAAAAGGTTCCCGGATCTGTTGTCCGCTAACGCTATCCACCACTGTTTTCCACAAAACCTTGTCAGCCATAGTAGAATCACCGGCCATAAGAATTTTTACCGGCTTTGGCGTTGAACTTACCAAAACTATGGCGAGGAATGAAATTACGGCAAATTGATGTTTCATCTTAATCGATTATTCGAAATAATTATATTCTTATTTTTATTTCCTTTTAATTCGATAGGATTCTGAAGACTTACGGGAAAGGTGAAATTCTCGGACCTGAAGTTTTCAACACCGTTTAGAATAAGTGCAGCTCCAATGGTTGGTTGGACATAAACATTTTTGAATGCAATATCTTTCGAATTATTCAATTCGGCGCCATAGGTGGATGTAACGTGAACATTCTCAATCTGAATATTGCTCACTTTCATCTCAGGCAATCCATTAAAAAACATAGCTCTACGGGCATTTCGTGAAACAAGATTCTTAACGAAAATATTCCTGAATACAGGGGTTTCTTCCGTTACGGGATAAAGTTTCTCAACATCTGCACCCGTGTAACCTTCTTCCAACGCTTCGGAAGCCGATCTACCTCCGTAGAAAAGATCGAACAAAAAAGAATCCGTCAAAATATTAAACATATAAATATCCGAGATATAGATGTTTTCCACTATTCCACCACGTCCTCGCCTGCTTTTGAAACGCAAGCCTACATCGGTTCCTAAAAACTGACAAT
>JAAZMQ010000376.1 GCA_012798745.1 Bacteroidales bacterium | reverse complement strand
TTTTACGACAACATTTCCTCCATTAAATGTTGACTGTAGTCCTTTAGGCGTCCATATTGGATCACCTTGTAACACCGCAGGCTCTCCGCACATTCCGCTTCTATCCAAAACTTTTCCGCAAAATTGGTCCCTCGTAAAATCCAGGAATAAACGCGACCCAGGCGGTGCAGGTGTATAAAACATAAGCCTACACCTCCCGAATTGTTACGGTTACATCAAAAGCTGTAGTTATTGCTGTATCGTTTGATACTGCTATTTTCACGTCCCCTGCCAATGGAGGCAATAATCTAGTATGTGCTTCTACTGTAAGTCCGTTTGCACGAGTGGTTTTTTTCGGGATTGTGAACCAGTCTACAAAATAGTCCTTCTCTCCTATCGTGTTGTAAACTTCTACTGTCAGATCAGTTTCTATAGAAGGATTGACAATCTCTAGCCTTATCCTTGCGGCTGTTTTTTCGGGTAATTCCATCTCTACTTCCTTTAGTGTGCTGGCTGAGTCTGACCCCTCAAACTCTGCCGTACCTGTGGCTATAGCTGTATTTTGTGCATACGCTTGACCTTCTAGCAAGTCCGCAATATTTATTACGCTGTCATCTTCTTTTAGCATTCTTCCGGAACGTGGGCTCATACTCTCTATCATATTCATCCATCCTTTCGATTTTTTTGTATAAAAAAAGAAGCCAAAAGCTTCTGAATAAAAAGAAAAGCCTTACGGCTCTTCAATCCATTCTATCCAACAAGTGCCTGTTTCGTGGTCTAATCGTGCTTTTAAGTTGAAAGCAGAAAGCTTGACAACCACATCACTAGAAACTCTTAAATCCTGATGTGCATATTCTGGTACAATTCTCTTATTTTCAATTATGCACTTGCTTTCTTGCCCTGGTAGTTTAATACTAAGTTTGGTACCGTTATAGGATCCGTAAGAGCCAAAAGCCCTACGAGAGAGATATATTTCTCCTTTGTATTCATATATTGATTCCATGTCTTCTAACATACTGTCTAGCGATTCAGATCGTATTTTAAATAACCCAAGTGATTTCATTGGTTTGACAACCTCCGGTGTTGGATTTGGTATATTTGTTTGTGTTGGCTCTGCTGTTGATTCAGGTACAAGGGTTGCTGTTGGCTCTGTTTTAGGTTCTGCCGTAGGCTCAACGTTCCCACCAATCTCAACTTTTCTTTCTGTTTCATTCCATTCCACCGGCACACCCAAAGCTTCGCCGGTGTCTCTTAGAGCCAGATAAGTCCTGCCACCCACCACAAGCGGTGGGTTTTCGCCTTCAAACTTTTCCCCGTCAACTTCTATTTCGAATGTCGCTTTTTGTGCTGTAAATATGTCTGTGCCAGTCGCGAATACTGCAAAACTACTTGCTACCATAAAACCAATTACAAATCCTAATAATACTTTTTTCACTTTAACCCCTCCCTTGATATTATAATATAATTATACATCTAGAAGGATATTTTTTTCAAGGTGTTGGTATTAATCTTCCTTCCGTCTCACTGTATCGGTATAAGATTCTTTTTCTTTTCAATCTATTTCTGTATACGTGTAATTGTGGTCGCTCAAATCTTGCAAGGCTCTGTGGAGTGTATACTACTGTTACACCGTCTAGTAAGGTGACATAGTAATTAGCATCAAGTATTTCAAATTTATCCAGAGAAATCGGTCCTATTTCTATACTATATGAAGGACCCCCTGAACTCTCTTGATCTAATATACCATTCCTATATCTTTGTGAATAATATGTCATTCTCCGACCGTCTACCCATTCATATCTAAATCTTATAGTTATTGTATTATTTTGTTGATACTCCACTCTAAATTTTTCAGTAGTATAATATCGAAGTTCCCATACAATTGACCCTACAGATTGTCTATAAAAGAAGTAGTAAGGGTAGCCAAACGTATCAGTACCACTTGTCGTATGTCTATATAACACTTTTTTACCTCCTTACAAATTCGGATCAACTTCCATTTCTTCCGTAGTCTCGGTCAAGTAATTTATTATAACATTCAAACGATTTGTCAATAAATTACAAAGATAACCGATTTCATTAAAACGATTACCACATTCCTGAAACGTAAGAGTTGACCCATCTACATTCTCTGGAAGTGAAAAATTTATTACATCTCCTATACTAGCTTTTGAACCTTCAATATCCGCATATTGGCCGTCTATCCAGTCTGTTTTTGCTTCGGCTTGTGCCTGCGTCCCATGCCATATATAATCAGCAACATTGCCGTAAAACCGTGTATTATGTCCATTAGCACCAATTGATAATCCGGCTCCGTTTGCAGGTCGCAAAGAAACACCATCACCGAAAAAGTTATTATATATTTCGAACACTACAACATCCCCATCATAAACATGTACATCCCCATATTGTTGCCCCTCATTATTTGTTGCAAACCCCTGCAACTGTTCGGCAGAATTATATGTCTTGATTTGGTTATTACTAATCTCTATCCTTGCCCCACTTGCCGCAGTCCGTATAATTCCTCCCGTGATAACCCCTGTGAAGTTAGCACTTCCGTCCTGCATCCAAATAGCATCTTCCCACGGGTCTTCAGGTGAGTCTCTCCTTTGACACCTGAAACCTTCTGTTTCGTCAATAATGTACCGCTCAAGCCCACCATCTTTAACAATTTCAATTTTCCCGCCCAGGAATTCACTAGCTTTCACAAGTCCTTGAAATTCCGCATTGCCACCAAGATATAGCCTTGGTTTGCCATCCTCTACAATTATATAGAATACAGCTTCCCAGCTATTCCCGGCATCATCACTCAAGTACATTTTGTACCCGTCCAGGGCGTTCATTTCTAACCTCATGTATTTTGCACTATCTTCGACCCGCACCCCGTAATCGGGTCCAAAACTCACCCCATTATAAACATGATCTTTTACAAGTCTCTGTGCTATTTGCTTGGAGATAGAGCCTTGAAACTGAAATTCACTCTGCTGTTCACTCTTGGAAGGGGCAGAACTTTGCTGAAGCACCCCGCCTTTAAAACTAAGCTTATTTACAGCAACAATACTTGTTATTTCAGTAGCATCTTGCAGCACTATCTTAATAGCATCGCCAACGTCCAAATCAGGTCTACCGGTCCAAGTCATACTATATGGCACATAAGAAAAGCCGTTCATGATTGAGAATGCATAATTGAGTTGATTCTGTTCAATGAACATGAAGCGGTTTTCAAATTTCAAAGTGTTATCTTCACTCCCCGTGCCTCTGCTAAGAGTTTCACCTTCTGCATTGTGTATTACTTCAAGTTTCGTATACGACTTTTGAGGATTCGTTTGTTCTGCTCTAATATAATTTGACGCTGTTATAGTCGCTACTGGCGATGAAGGAGAAAGAGGAATAAATATCAGTTCCCCTTCTCTGTTCATTTTCACATTCGCACCATGTGCCGAGGCGATACAGGACAGCATATCCCTTATGCTTATCGACTCGTCTTTGTAAGGTATTTGAAAAGCAGAGTTGATTACTACGCCAGATTCAATATCAAGTATTTCTAATATTTCTTCGAATACCTCGCTCATAGCTACAGGATAAGTCAAGTTTGATACGTACGGCTGCTCGGTTGTAATAAGTTTGTCAACGCAACTGAAAGTCCAGATCCCGTTTTGATATTGCCGAGAGTCTACATGGAACTCACCCATAGGAATCCATTCTGTATACCCCTGGGCACCATTCAATCTTAATTCCGGAACTATCTTAGCATTAGCAGGTATTGCACTTGTAGTCTTTATTTTGATGCTCAGTTTAGCCGGAATTACAGTCCCAAGTGTCAATTCATCCCCGCCTGTGAGCATATCCTCAACAGTGAATTCTACTACCTCATCACTGCCATATATAAAATTATTGATGATTGCCTGCACTTCAAATTGTCGGTTTGAGGAATTGATATAATCTTTGTATTTTTG
>JAAZMQ010000028.1 GCA_012798745.1 Bacteroidales bacterium | reverse complement strand
TACGGAAGTTACCAAACGTTTTCGACCGAACTGTCGAGCGGATGGAAAAAGAACCGGTTTCACGCTAATGCAACCGTCGGGTACAATCGTTCCGACGGACATCGCAAAAACATGGATGCCGAACAACTGAACGGATATGGAAAAGCAGGGTATGACCTTTCATCGAATTGGTCGTCATTTCTCGATCTGAATATCTCGAATACCAAAACATCGAATCCGGGAACGGTTTCTTCGCCCATCCACGACAACGATGCCGATATTACAAGAGGAATGACTTCGCTGGTTGTTGAAAACGAATATGAACGTACCTCAGGTGCTTTAAAATTTTTCTATAATTTCGGTTCGCACACCATCAACGATGGCTATGCCGAGGGAATGCAGCCAAAAACATATCGGTTTCGCTCAAACGATCGCATGCTGGGATTCACGGCAACCCAATCGTATGCTTTCTTCCCTGGCAACACAACCACGGCAGGTTTCGATTACAAACGATTGGGAGGAAAAGCATGGAACCGGTATCCCGACAAAACAGACAATATACCGTTGGCAGATATCCGACTAAACACGGTTGCCGGCTACATGAATGTTCAGCAACGTGTTTTAAACAACAAGCTGACACTCAACGGCGGCATCCGATGGGACCATCACGAGATAAACGGTTCGGAATGGATTCCACAAGCGGGCGTAAATTACACAGCTTCGGCTACCACTGTGCTGAAAGCCGTTGTCAGCAAAGGATACCGAAATCCCACTATACGTGAAATGTACATGTTCCCGCCGCAAAACCCCGATCTCAAACCCGAACGACTGATCAATTACGAAATATCGGTTTTGCAGGCTCTGATGAACAACAAAATCAATCTGGAATTAAACATGTATTACATCAAGGGAGACAACCTGATACAGGTTGAAATGGTAGACGGGAAACCGCGGAATGTAAATACCGGAAAAATCGAAAATAAAGGAATGGAAATCGCCGCAAGTTATCAGGCAACAAGCCATCTGCGATTCTCGGCCAATTACAGTTTACTGGATATGACGTACAAAATACGTACGGCACCCGAACATAAATTGTACTTCGGCGGGAATTATATCCACAACCGATGGAGCATTGGCTCGGGAATCCAATATATCGGAAATCTGTACACGCAAACGTCACCCCAACCGGTAAAAGAAAGTTTCACCTTGTGGAATGCCCGCATTAACTATCGGATTTTAAAAGGCATGACCTTCTTTTTGAGAGGCGAAAATTTGCTCGGACAATCCTACGAAATCATGGCCGGATACCCCATGCCCGGAACAACGGTATTCGGAGGTATCCGACTGCATTTTTGACAATAAATTTAATTTGCAAATAATTTTATCATATTAATTAATCAATACAACTATGGACAGACGAAATTTTTTAAGAGCCATAGCACTGAGCGGTGCAAGCTTGACAACCCTTAAGGATGTCGATGCGATGAGCGTTCTCACGCAATCCTTCCAAACAACCCATGCAGCCGCCAAATACGATTTGGTAGCCGTAATGGGAGGAGAACCTGAAGTCATGTTTCGCCAAGCCATCACCGAAATGGGAGGAATGAAAAACTTCATAAACAGAGGCGACAAAGTATGCGTGAAACCAAACATCGGCTGGGATCAACCTCCCGAAATGGGAGCCGATACCAATCCCAAACTCGTGGCCGAAATCATCAAACAATGCTTCGATGCAGGAGCAAAAGAGGTTATCGTTTTTGATCACCCGTGCGACGAGTGGCGTAAATGTTATACCAACAGCGGCATCGAAGCAGCAGCCAAGGCTGCAGGGGCAAAAGTGGTGCCTGCCCATCAAGAATCGTATTACAAGGAAGTATCTGTTCCGAAAGGGAAAAACCTGAAGTCGGCAAAAATTCACCAAGCCATTGTGGATAGCGACAAATGGATCAACGTTCCCTGTTTGAAGAATCACGGCGGAGCACAACTCACCATTTCCATGAAAAATTATATGGGAATTGTTTGGGATAGAGGTTATTTTCATGCCAATGATCTTCAACAATGTATTGCCGACATCTGCACGTACGAAAAACGCCCGGTTCTGAACGTGGTAGATGCCTATCGAATAATGAAGACCAACGGCCCGAGGGGAAAATCGCCATCGGATGTGGTTCTTGCCAAGGGGCTTTTCATCTCGCAAGATATCGTGGCCGTCGATACGGCTGCCGCCAATT
>JAAZMQ010000200.1 GCA_012798745.1 Bacteroidales bacterium | reverse complement strand
CTATCGATGCGAGGGAATACTTTGTCAGATTATCCGGGAATGACAACAATCCCGGTTCCTGCAAATTGCCTTTTCAAACTATTTTTAAAGCTTCTGAAGTAGCCATGCCCGGCGATACTATTACCATTTGGAGTGGGGAATATCAACTGGAAAAGCAGTTTCGGCCACTTCGTTCAGGAGAACCAGGAAAATGGATTGTTTATCGTGGCGCACCAAACGAATCTGTTGTTT
Organism: Bacteroidales bacterium; assembly: GCA_012798745.1. Lineage (GTDB taxonomy): Bacteria > Bacteroidota > Bacteroidia > Bacteroidales > Dysgonomonadaceae > Anaerorudis. The sequence continues at coordinate 5,004 of JAAZMQ010000200.1, read as the reverse complement.
TTAATGGTGAACAGATAAAAAAAGTATTTCGAAACGGAAAGTCGGTACAATTCAGCAGTTTAACGGAAGGGGTTTTTCAAATTGAGAAAGTGAGTTATCTACGATTTGAAAATATAGAAGTTCACGATGCTAATGCTGCCGGATTTATTGTCCGTGGACCGGATTGTAAAAATATCGAATTGATAGGTTGTAAATCTCATCGTTCTCATAATTCCGGTATCGGATTGTGGTATTGTGATTCCGTGGTGGTAAGCGGATGTGAAATTACGGGTGCCAATGACAATAGTGACCGTTATTTTGAGTCTGGTCAAAGAAAAGGAGAAGAGGCACCTCATGAGGCATTGTCCATTTGTGGCGCCAGATATTTTGAAGTGGCAAACAATCATATTCACGATTGTTTTAAGGAAGGTATTGATTGCAAAGAAGTGAGTAGACATGGGGTTATTCATCACAATCTTGTTCACGATGTACCCCGGCAAGCTTATTATGTGGATGCGTGGTTTGGATTGCTTGAAGATATTGAGTTTTATTCAAATACTGCTTATCGTTCCATGTGGGGTTTTGCCATAAGCGTGGAAGGTAAAAATTCCGAACTTCGGAATATCAGGTTCCATCATAATTTGATTCATCACATAACCGGTGCAGGAATTCTTTTCGGCATGTGGGGCAATAACCTTTTGCGTTCCGATATCCATATTTACAACAATACGTTTTATCACTGCGGATCGCCCCGGGTTTTTAGTGGAGGGGTCGGGAGTATCGATATTCTTTCCCAAAATTTCAGGGATGTATTCATTTATCGCAATATATGCGATAAAGGTTGGGATTACGAGATGGGTTTCACGTTTCCTCCATCTGAGGTAAAACGGGCATTAAAAGAGCGAAATTTTATAGCTGAAGAGAATTTGTTTGAATGCGTAAAGAATCGTCCTAGCCGAATGGGTCAGTTTGATGTATATGTGTATGAATATCTGCCACCCAACAATCAAATGGGTGCGCCTCTTTATAGGGATGAATTGAAATTCGATTTCGTGCCCGAAAAAATACCTGAAGTGAAGTCGTCAGGAAGAAAATGGAAATATGAACCTTCACCTTGGTTCGGCGCTTTCGAACCGATAGGAATATAATAAACAATCAAAGGTATGGAAAAATTAAAGTACATGTTGTTTTTGAGTATATTGCTGTGCTATACAAATGTTGTTTACTCTCAGGAATTTCGATTAAACCCCGGAGGGTATTTTGAAAACAAGGGAGTTAACGTGATGGCTTATGACGACATTTATCCCGAGGGTCACCAGGGAGGGGTATCGCTCATCATGCACGGGAAACGTTTGGCCACTAATGGCGATCTGCGTTTGGAGTCGACGCCTGGACAGTGGCAGCCTGTTCCCAAGCAAAGGGCTCGGCAAGTAAATCAGGGTACGAACATCATTACCGTTCATCTGGGTTATCCGGATTCCTCCAGACACCTGACCGGTTTTAATCCGATGATTTATCCTGATTTGGTATTCGATTATACCGTTACGGTAAAAGGAGAGGGATCGTCGGTTGTAGTAACCGTCGACTTGGATCGTCCGATACCGGAGAAGTTTCCGGGTAAAGTCGGTTTTAATCTTGAACTTTTTCCCGGTGCTCTTTTCGGCAAACCCTGGATAATGGACGAGCAAACGGGAATATTTCCCAGGCAGCCCAACGGGCCGACCTGTCACGAACCGTCCAATTTTCCTTACCGCGGCAATTTTAATCCGGAAGGGAAAGCTTCGGCAGAACAGTTGGCCGGCGACGGAGGATACAGCCCCATCATTGCGGACGACATTGTTTCCGAGCCCTATGCAGTAGGAAAACGCCTGGTTGTTTGTCCCGACGATCCGTACAGCAAATTCACGATCGAATCGGAAGGGAGCGAACTTAAGCTGTACGACGGGCGTATGAACCACAACAACGGCTGGTTTGTAGTCAGGAGCGAAGTTCCCGCAGGGAAAACGACGGCAGCAATCAAGTGGGTACTCACCCCGAATGTCGTAGACGATTGGCTGTACACACCGGTAGTGCAGATCTCCCAAGTGGGGTATCATCCTGCCCAACCAAAGATAGCCGTTATTGAGTTGGACAAAAGGGACACCAAGCGATATACACCTGCCCTCTATCGTATTACTACAGAGGGAGAAAAGGAAGTTTTTTCCGGTGAAGGAAAGCAATGGGGTCAATTTCTGCGGTATCATTATATCAAGTTTGATTTTTCTGAAGTAAAGGAAGAAGGACTTTACCGTGTACGTTACGGGAATTCTGTCTCTTCCCTGTTTCGCATAGCAAAGGATGTATATGAACGGGGAGTCTGGCAGCCGGTGTTGGAATATTTTTTGCCCGTTCAAATGTGCCATATGCGTGTGAACGAAAAATACAGGGTGTGGCACGATTGCTGTCACATGGATGATGCTTGCATGGCGCCGGTTGATTTCAACCATATCGACGGTTATGTCCAGGGGTCTTCAACGTTGACCAACTATCGTTCGGGAGATGTTGTTCCCGGTTTGAACATAGGTGGATGGCACGATGCAGGAGATTTTGATCTGCGTGTGGAGTCTCAAGCCGGGGAGGCCTATATTTTGTCGCTTGCCTACGAGGCATTCGATGTAGATTACGACGCAACATCCATTGATCAGCACAAGCGGGTGACGGAAATCCATCAGCCGGACGGCAAACCGGACCTTCTTCAACAGGTTGAACACGGCGTTCTTTCTGTAGTTGGGGCTTACCGCTCGTTGGGCCGGCTTTATCGCGGAATCATTTGCAACAATTTGCGGCAATACGTCATGCTGGGCGATGCAGCTGCGATGACCGATAACGTTATCGGCAACAAAGACGACCGTTGGGTATTCACGGAAATCAACCCTTCCCGCGAACTGACCACGGCAGCCGAGTTGGCTGCAGCATCCCGCGTGCTGAAAGGTTTCAACGATACGTTGAGTGTACAGGCACTTACCTGTGCGAAAGAGTTGTACGAGATAACGGAGGCAAATCGGGATTCCGAATCGGCCAAAATTCATGCGGCTGCCGAGTTGTATTTGACTACGGGAGAGGGGAAATACAAAGACTATCTTCTTTCCGAGGCCGAATTCATTGTTCGTAACATTGCACGAGTCGGCTGGTTTGTCGGTCGGGCAGAAAAAAAGATGAATCATTCCGGGTTTACCGAAGCTGTTCGAAAAGCAATGTACGGATTACGGGATCAAATAGATCAACAATCGGCCGAAACGCCTTACGGTGTTCCTTATCGTCCGCATATCTGGGGAGCAGGCTGGGATATCCAATCGTTTGGTTTTCGTCATTATTTTCTTCATAAAGCTTATCCCGATATTTTCGGTCCGGAATATGTTTACGATGCCTTGAATTTCGTGTTGGGTTGTCATCCGGGAGAAAATACTTCCTCTTTCGCTTCCGGGGTAGGGACGCGGTCGGTAACGGTTGCCTATGGATTCAATCGTGCGGACTGGTCGTATATTCCGGGCGGCGTTGTATCGGGGACAGCCTTGATCCGTCCCGATTTTCCCGAATTGCTTGAATTTCCCTTTTTGTGGCAACAGGTGGAATATGTGATGGGCGGAGGTTCTTCCCATTATATGTTTCTGGTGTTGGCAGCCGGGCAGTTGGCGAAGGAAGAGTAAACAGAGATGAAAAAGATTTTGTTTATTCTGGTATTGACGGGTATCGTTCCCTTGTTTTCTATGGCAACCGGTCGGATATCTTTCGACGAAAAAGTGCTTCGATTGGTAGAGGAAACAACCACGATATGGTTACGACGGTAAAGGCATTGCTCCTAAGACCATGAATACCCATCTTCACGTGCTTGAAGCTTACACCCTGCTTTACCGGGTTTGGCCCGATTCGGTTTTGGAAAAACAATTAAGGAACCTCATTGAAATTTTTCTCGATAAGATAATCGACCGGCATAGGTGGCATCAACGGCTTTTTCTGACTATGACTTGGGAAAATCTGGAGGAGATCGATTCTTACGGGCACGATATAGAGCTCTCCTGGCTGATATACGAAGCGGCGATGGCATTAAAAGATGCTTCGCTGATTGAACGGATCAGGCCGGTAACCCTTCGTTTGGCAACTACCCAGATGAAGGAGGGGTGGACACAGGAAGGTTACCTGCTCTACGAGAGAGCAGAGGGCGAAGTTCGTGGGGGGATAGAATGGTGGCCGCAGGCCGAATCGGTGGTTGCTTTTTTCAATGTGTGGGAAATAACCGCCGACCCGGCATATTTAGATGCAGCGGTTAAAACGTGGGAGTGGATAAAAACACATCTTATCGATTACGAATACGGCGAATGGTTCGGTGGTCTTTTGCCTGACGGAACTCCCAACAGGGATCGCCCAAAAGCCGATTTGTGGAAATGTCCTTACCATAACAGCCGCATGGGATTCGAATTGTTCGACAGAACACATCGATAATTAATCATTTTTTCTTGGGAGCCTGGAAAAGTTTCTGTTTCGCAAATCGTGACAATGAGGTTCGAGTTAGGAAGTTTAAACGAATAAAAAGTGTTCATTATGAAAAATGTTTGGATTTATATGATAGGGATGTTGTTTTTCTCTTTTGCTTCCTCTGCGGGGGATGTGGCAAAATTTCACAAAAAAATCAATCCTTCCCTCACTTTGTGGTACGATAAGCCTGCCGATGATTGGAACGAAGCGTTACCGGTTGGCAACGGCAGGTTGGGAGCAATGCTATATGGTGGAATTGTAAATGAAACCATTCAATTTAATGAAGAGACGTTGTGGACGGGTCAACCTCACGACTATGCCCATAAAGGGGCTTACCACTATTTGGATTCCATTCGTGAGCTTCTTTGGGCCGGCAAACAAAAAGAAGCGCATACATTGGGCAACACATACTTCATGTCGCAACCTTTTGGTCAACAGGCATACCAACCTTTCGGGAATATTTTGCTGAATTTCCCCGATCACGCAAATGCCACGCATTATGAACGTGTTTTG
>JAAZMQ010000199.1 GCA_012798745.1 Bacteroidales bacterium | reverse complement strand
CGAAGCAATCGTATGTTTTTGTGGCTAATCATCAGGGGGCTTTCGATATTTTTTTGGTATACGGATTTCTGAATCAGAATATAAAATGGGTGCAAAAACAAAGTTTGAGAAAAATTCCGTTAGTGGGTAAAGCTTCCGAAATAGCAGGACATGTTTTTGTTGATAATTCGAGTGCGGCATCGCGAGTAGCTACCATTCAGAAAGCAAAAAAACAAATTGTAGACGGTGTTTCTATCGTGATGTTTCCCGAAGGTTCGCGCACGCGAAATGGTAAATTGGGGCGTTTTAAAAGAGGGGCGTTTCAAATAGCAATCGACATGAAACTTCCAATCGTACCTATTACCATTAATGGTTCGTATGACGTAATGAGGGTGGGGAGTTATATTATTCGCCCCGGGAAAATGGAGTTGATCATTCACAAGCCTATCCCTACGGAAAATCTTACCGATAACGACATCCCTGCACTCATACAGCACACAAGAGATGTTATTTATTCCGGTTTATGGGAAAAATATAAATAACCAAATAAATATAAATAGGGAGGAGCTGTTTCTATAAAAAAGAAATGGTTGTCTCACGACAACCAATCTTCATTGTTAACCTTAAATCTAATACCATGAAAAACACGCTGCAAAGTAAATGGTTTTTTCCATTGCCTCCAAATATTTCTACCTCTAAATCCGGGTTTATAACATCATTTAATAAAATGTTGAGCAATGTTGCGAATATTACCTATTCATTTTACATTCATTAATGACCAAATACGGCATGGTTGACAGTGTTGGCTCAATCGTATATCCAATTTGCTATGAAGTTAATTAGGGAAGAGGCGAATCGATTCCATCGTCGTGTTGCTCTTTGTTTACCCCCGAACTGAAGGAGAAAAAGGGGTTTTCCTTTTTTTTCATGGATGCGGCCCGCATCCATGAAATCGAAATAAAGATAACCTTCATTTTCTGCAAATTGCAATGCCCACCAGATACTATAAATAGAAGGATACAATTTTTTATATTCTTTCTTTTTTCCCCAATAATACAGACAGTAAACTATATTTTTTTCGAAACCGAGAATAATGCCGCCGATAATTTTTTGATCGTATTTTGTAACAAATATTTTTCCTTTGTTTTGGCGAACGTAATAACGGTAAAAGTTTACCAGATATTGATAGGAAGGAAAATACCTGAAAATTCTGTAACCTCTTTCTTTTTTGATGCACCGGTAAACTTCCGGTAATTTTCTTTCCGAAGAAAGTTCTTCCACGGTAACTCCTTTTCTTTTGGCTTTGTTGACTTGATTTTTTCGCGAAGACGACAGTTGATTCCATATTTTTCTTTTTCGCTGAAGCGAATTTTTTATGCTTATCCATTTGATGGAATAAAAACCATGATCGCGGAAGGCTTTGTATCCGAAAATGGGATCATCGAGATTGCGAAATTGGATGAAAAAAACTTTGTACCTGACTTCATGAAGCAGCGTTTTCACCAATTGGTGAAATATTTCTCCTTGCGGAATATCATTCGAAAAAAAAGAAGGTTTTTGAGAAACATAGCATTTTTTGAAAAGAGGTCCAAATAAAAAACGATGTAAGCGTTTGATAAGAGCAAACATGCAGGCTACCGGTTTATCTTCATCAAATGCTACAATCATGAGGGGGCGATAACCGGGCATTTTCTCGTATAAATCGAATGATGAGGCGTAATGAAAAAAATTAACGTCCTCAAGAGGTGGCAGATCTTCTTTTTTATAATACGTTTTTAATTTGTAAGCCATTTAAGAAATAAAAAAATTGATGGGGAAATGAAAGATAAACTTTACGAATATACACTTTTTTTAATATACTGTCAAAAAAATGCATTTTATTTTTATTCTTTTTGAATTCACAAGATTCTTTTCTTTTATTTCTTATATTTGTGAATGTCAAGGCCTGCGACTGTTCTCATATAAAAATAAGTTTTGAAGTGAAACATTGTGCCAAGAGCATGTTAATTTTCTATTGAACAATCCGGGCCTTGATTTTTATCGGCGTGTGTATAAAATCTCGACTTTTTTATCTAAGTTTGTAATGAAAAGAATATCACGTTTTATTATTAAACTATAAAAATATATGGCAAAAAAAATTCTGGTAACCGGGGGAACAGGGTATATTGGTTCGCATACGGTAGTAGTGCTGCAAGAGGCAGGTTATGAAGTGCTTATTATTGATAATTTATCGAATTCGAGTATCGATGTCATTGAAGGAATTACTCGTATAACGGGTATTCGTCCGGTTTTTGAAAAAGTAGATTGCACCGATATGGATGGCATGAGGGCTTTTTTTGAAAAATATCCGGGTATAGACGGTATTATTCATTTTGCCGCCAGTAAATCGGTAAACGAATCGGTTCGGAAACCGTTGTTGTATTATCGGAATAATATTGTTTCATTGTTGAATATACTGGAATTAATGCCTGAATTTAATGTAAAAGGCCTTGTATTTTCTTCATCATGTACTGTTTATGGTGAGCCCGATAAAAATCCGATCGACGAGGATGCACCCATAAAACCGGCAACCTCTCCTTACGGTAATACCAAGCAAATCAATGAGGAAATTATTCGGGATTATATTCATTCGGGAGCACCTATCAAAAGCATCATTTTACGCTATTTTAATCCTATCGGGGCACATCCATCGGCTGAGATTGGTGAGTTGCCGATTGGAGAACCACAAAATCTAGTACCTTATATTACACAGACGGCAATCGGTATTCGTCCTTATTTGAAAGTTTTCGGGAACGATTACAATACACCGGATGGTACATGCATTCGCGATTTTATAGATGTGATGGATCTTTCTCGTGCCCATCTGGTTGCTATGGATCGTATACTTGAAGATAAGTCGGACGAAAAAATGGAAATATTTAATTTGGGTACGGGTAGGGGAGTCTCGGTGATGGAATTGATCCGTGTTTTTGAAAACGTGACGGGCAAACCATTGAATTATCAAATTGTAGGTCGT